>NZ_JANKBY010000453.1:0-2303 GCF_024621905.1 Terrisporobacter muris | reverse complement strand
AATAGCAAATAAAATCAAAGTTTGATTACGATAAAGAATATCCAGCATACAAACATTCTGTAACATGAAAAATGAACTACTAACTTTATGACTTAGTAGTTTTTTATAAAGAAATTATTACATACTATTAAATAAGCATATTTATCATATATATCACACTTATAAAACTTAAAGTGGATCTATTTAATCCAAAACAAAGAATTAAAATAGTACAAGTCAGTATGTAATTATATACCATGTATTAACATAGTTTAGTTATGGGGGATCAAATTGGGTATTAAAATATATAATAAGAATTCTATTGAAAATATGAAAGAAATAAATACAAATAGTATTGACTTAGTTATAACTAGTCCACCATATTGGGATATAAAAGATTATAAATCAGATGAACAACTTGGATTAGGTCTTACATATAAATGTTACTTAGAGTTACTGAAGAAAAATATATTTGAGTGTATGAGGGTTTTAAAAGAGGATGGATTCTGTGTATTTAATGTAGCAGATATAAGGAAAAATGTAAGTAAAAGCAAATATTCAAGATCTAAAATTTATCCAATACATTCAGATTTAATACAATATTTTATTAGCATGGATTTTGAATTTTTTTCTCATACAATATGGAAAAAGGAAAGTGTCAAAAAAGGAGATAAGGGGAAAATCATCTATGGTTCTGTAGATAAAGAATATATATATCCTCCATATGTATATAATGATTTATCAATAGAACATATTTTAGTTTTTAGAAAACCTGGAAATCAAAGAAATCTGCCTAAATTAAATGAAAGGGTAGATAAGTTTCTTAAAGAAGATATAGAAGATTGGTTCACTCCTATATGGAATATAAATCCTTCATCTCATAATAAAGATCATCCAGCTACATTTCCAGATGAGCTTGTTAATAGGATTATAAATTTATATAGTATAAAAGGAGACACTATATTAGATCCGTTTTGTGGAACAGGAACGACATTAAAAGTAGCAAATGAATTACAACGAAATGCTATAGGGTATGAAATTAATTTAGGATATTTAACTACTATTATTAAAGATATGCAGATGACAAACAATAACAAAGAAGATTTTTATGAGTATGAAATGTAGTATTTAAATTCTAAAAATATATCTTTGCTTTATTGAAATAATGATTTAAATTTTGTGATTATAGATAAATTTGTTTGAAAATCAGTTTATCTACAATCACTTTTTGTGCTTAGCTTAAAAATTATAAATAGTTAGCTTATAAAAATATAATATAATTGCCATAATAAAAAGTATAATTTATTATATTAGGAGTTTAACGTATGGCAAGAGGTGAGTGGTCATTTATACATGAAAGTGTAATATATCAATATTTAATGGAAAGATTTAAGTCAAATAATTTAAAATTATTGCAAATATGTTATAATGGTAAATTCAAAGAAAAAGAAGTGAAAGTAGTTGATTTAGAAGAGATAACAGATACAAAATTTCCTGATGTAGATTGTATAACAATAAAATCAGATAAAAAAGGGAAACGACCGGCAGAAGTTAAATTTTTAACATCTCAATTTAAATATCATACACAAAAAAAATATTCAGATGAATATGATATGTTTGTCATAAATAATGGATTTATTTTAGTATATAAACATGATATTATACCAGATAGATTAGATGTAGATAAAATTGATATTTATCAACTTAATCAGTCAGATTTTATTAATTTTGTTAAAGAAAATTTTGAGAGGTTATTTTATCAACAAGTAAAAGAAAAGAAAGATCGAAATGTTTGGATAAGTTATTGTGGAAGAAATTCTAATTTTAATAAAGAATATGTTAAAGAAGGTTATAATATAAAATCAGCCAAAGAATCTAAAATCTGGTGTCCCACATGTGATATTAGTCCAAATGAAATGACAGTAGGAGATAAGATAATCTTTATAAAGACGAGTGGAGTAAAACAGCAACATATACAAAATCAATATGAGAGTAACATATCAGAATGGTATTTAGAGGATATGTATGTGTGCGAAGTTAGAACACCCATAATGAGCAGAGAAGAATACTGTAGGAGAAATAAAATAGATAGTAAATCATTTTTATGGGCAAGTGAGGTTAAAGATAATAATAAAGATAAATATAGATATGTGTTTAAATTTGATATAAAAACCTCTTATGAAAATTTACATATATCATTAGAATCACTTAGACAGAAAATGCAAGGTTTAGTAGATAATAAAATTAGATATTTATTCACTACAAAAGGTGATAAGAGTATAAGTTTAGATGACTATATTGAATTTATAGAATATATAAGTCAG
>NZ_JANKBY010000452.1:0-2311 GCF_024621905.1 Terrisporobacter muris | reverse complement strand
TATTATTTTTAATAAATTACTTCATTTTGAAGTGGGAGGAAAATTAATGGAAAAAAAATATGTAATTGCTCTTGATCAAGGAACAACAAGTTCTAGAGCGGTAATTTTTAATAAACAAGGAGAAATAGTATCTGTTTCACAAAAAGAGTTTAGCCAAATATTCCCACAGTCGGGATGGGTAGAACATGACCCTATGGAAATTTGGGGATGTCAAAGTGGTGTTATGCGAGAAGCTGTAGAAACTGCATCAATAGACCCAAAAGAAATAGCTGCTATAGGAATAACAAATCAAAGAGAAACTACAATAGTATGGGATAAGAATACAGGAAAGCCTATTTATAACGCTATTGTATGGCAATGTAGAAGGACTTCAAAGATTTGTGATGAACTGAAAGGGAAAAATTTAGAACAGGTTATAAGGGACAAGACGGGGCTTATAATAGATGCCTATTTTTCTGCAACAAAAGTTAAATGGATATTAGACAATGTAAAAGGTGCTAGAGAAAAAGCTGAAAGAGGAGAACTTTTATTTGGAACGGTAGATACTTGGTTAATATGGAAGTTGACAAATAAAAAAGTTCATGTAACAGACTATTCAAATGCTTCTAGAACAATGATGTTTAATATAAATGAATTAAAATGGGATAAAGATATACTAAATGAGCTGGATATTCCATTAAGTATGCTTCCTGAAGTTAAACCATCTAGTTATATATATGGTAATACAGATATGCATATATTAGGAGAAGAAGTTCCTATTGCAGGATGTGCAGGTGACCAACAATCAGCATTATTTGGACAAACTTGCTTTGAAGAAGGTAGCGCTAAAAATACTTATGGAACAGGCTGTTTCTTATTAATGAATACAGGAAACAAATTAGTTAAATCAAAAAATGGATTATTAACTACAATTGCATGGGGTATAGGAGAGAGTGTAACTTATGCATTAGAAGGAAGTATATTTATGGGAGGTGCATCTATTCAATGGCTTAGAGATGAACTTCGTATGTTAAAGAATGCTTCTGATAGCGAAGATTATGCAAATAAAGTAGAGGATACAAACGGTGTATATGTAGTACCAGCTTTTACAGGCCTTGGTGCACCTTATTGGGATATGTATGCAAGAGGAACTATAATTGGTCTTAGTAGAGGGTCTAAAAAGGAACATATAATTAGAGCAACTCTAGAATCTATAGCTTATCAAACTAAGGATGTACTTTCTGCTATGGAAGAAGATTCTAATATATTATTAAAAGATTTAAGGGTTGATGGTGGTGCTAGTAAAAATAATTTCTTAATGCAGTTTCAATCGGATATTTTAAATGTAAATATAAATAGACCTAAAATTGTAGAAACAACTGCCCTTGGTGCAGCATACTTAGCAGGATTAGCAGTAGGTTTTTATGATAATCTTAGTAATATAAAAAATAATTGTAAATTAGATAAGCATTTTACACCCTTTATGGAAGAAGAGAAAAGAAAAAAGCTATATAAGGGATGGAAAAAGTCTGTATCTAGAGCTCTTGATTGGGCTAGAGAAGACGAAGAATAATAAGAAGGCATATGAAGATCACAAACTTCATATGCCTTTATTAATAGTAAATTCTCAAGTAAAAATCTAATCGTATAGGAAAGTTGGCACTGAATTGTAAATATATCTGTCACCAACAACTAATAAGATATCATTTTCCATAAATACTATATAAGGTCCTGGAGAAATGATTAACTCATCTCCTCTTTTTATTGCTACAATAGTAGCCCCAGTATTTTGCCAAAACTTAGTTTCAGCTGCTGTTTTTCCAATGTATTTACAATGAGACTCCACAGTAAATTGTATAGGAACTAGTGGGTTAATAACTTCTAGTCTATCAGAGTAATCTAATATTTTGTTTAATGTAAGGACTATATCATTGTCAATTTTTGATTTGTTCTCAAGTAATCTATAGAGATTACTTTTATAAGAAGAGATATTTGTAATATCTTCATATTTTTTTATAAAAGATAAAGCATTATCTGAGGATAAGACAATCACTCCCTTACCTTTAATACTTTCGACTATATCAATATCCTCTAGTAATTTTATGGCTCTTCTTATTGTTTCTGGAGAAACATTATATTTTCCAGCAAGTATAGAACGCCCATAAAGAGTACTACCTTCCTTTATGTCCCCTGTATGTATCTTATTAGCCAAATCTAGTGCTATTTTTTGATATATAGGAACGGTATATTTTTCTTTCATTTATTCACCTTCTACTTTAAAATTGTAAAATCATAAAATAATATCACTATTAATATTGTATATATAATTTAG
>NZ_JANKBY010000451.1:0-2311 GCF_024621905.1 Terrisporobacter muris | reverse complement strand
TCTAATAACTTCTTTATTATAGAAATATTCTATATTTTCTCATATTTGAATCTCAGTAAAATAAAAAATTCGCTTCGCTCATATCGCTAACGAGATGCCTTCGCCCCTCTTCAGGCAACTTTGTTGCTCAAAAATCAACTTTTTTTACATCTCAATATTTGTTGATATTACTTAATTCTAGTAGTTTTCCACAGATTTGAAAATAATATAATGTCCTTGTATGTAAAAAATATGCCACGATAACTCGTGGCATATTCTTATTCAAATACATTGTAATCTCTTAATTTTCTATTTTGTTTCAACGCTTTTGCTAGCTTTGTTAGCAGCCATTAACATAGATGCAGAAGTATAGAATATAACAGCTATTACTAACCAAGTTAATATATTCATTGGTAAATTACTAACAAACGTAGCTGCTATGTATACACCTACAGCTCCAGATAAAGCTATTATTAAAGCTGCTTTTCTTGGATAAGCTCCTTCTTTTATGAATTTAACTGATCCTACTGGCATTAATGTTGCACAAGATCCCATCATTATTGGGAATGCAACTTGTGGAGACATTCCTAAGAAATAAACTAAAGCCATACATGGTGCATATAATCCTATACCAGCAGACATTAAAGCCCCAAGTATAAAGTTACCTACTACACCTATAACTAATCTTATTCCAGTTAATCCTATAGCGTCTCCTCCACCTTGAATTAAACCTAATTGCTTAAATACCATTACTATAGCAGTTATTAATAATGCAAGACCCATAACTTTTTGGACTTTTAATTCATCCATTTTAGCTATTACACCAGCTCCAAGATATGATCCTAAAGCTGCTGCTGCAAGCATTGATATTAGTGTTATTGGCTCAACTTCTATAACTGTAGTAAATATTACTGCTTCAACCATAACTGGAAGAGTATCAGCAACATTTAATAATCCTGGAAGTTCTTTATCTCTAACTCCCATTTTCATAAACTTGTTTAATGCAACTGTTGGCGCAAATGAACCTATTCCTAATGTATCAAGGAAGTTTGTAAGAAAACCTATAAAACCTGCTTTTCCTACACTTACATCCTCTAATTCACCTGCCGCAGATACTTGTCTGTAGTCTTTTATGAAGAAGTATCCATATACAGACATTAACACTGCCCAAACTACCCTAATAATATTAACCATAATATGATTCCCCCTATTTCTTCTTTTGTAATTATTGCATTTATAGTTGAAATCTTGATTAAGTTATTGGTTTAGATACTATTTTAATATAAAACCGTATTTAACTGGATCTTCATCATCTATAACAAAATGATTAAATCCTGTTATATAAGCTGATGCAGTTATTTCAGGTCTTACTGCATCAAATTCACCAACTTTATCAAGACCTACTATCTTTCCTTTGAAAAGAGTTCCTAATATACTTTCGTATACGAAATCTTCTCCTTCTTTGATTTCTCCTTTTGCATATAAAGTCGCAAGTTTAGCACTTGTTCCAGTTCCACATGGAGATCTGTCTACTTGTCCTTGACCAAATACAACTACGTTTTTATAAGTTGCTTCTGGATGAGTAGGGTCATCATATATTTCAACTAAGTCAACTGTTTTTATATGATCTAGTGTTGGATGTTGTACTGGTATTTCTCTGTTAACTATTTCTCTCATTTCCATACCTATGTTGTTTAATAATTGAGTATTTTTAGGATCAACTTTAACACCAAATTGACTAGCATGAACTATAGCAAAGAAACTTCCTCCAAATGCTATATCAAATTTTATTTTCCCATATGGTGCCATTTCTATTTCACAATCTCTCTTATATAAGAATGCTGGCACGTTTACAAAAGATACTTCTCTAACTTTTCCATCAACTATTTTAGCATCTGCTTCTATCATTCCAGCTGGAGCTTCCATTCTAACATGAGTAACTGGCTCTACCATATCTACCATTCCAGTTTCTATAGCAGCAGTTATAGCACCTATTGAACCATGTCCACACATGTTTAGGTATCCTCCGCCATCCATGAATATGATACCAAAATCAGCAGTTGGATCACAAGGTTGAGTTATTATTGAACCAAACATATCATTATGTCCTCTTGGCTCTAACATTATAGCTGTTCTTAAATGGTCAAGATTCTTTTCTAAGTATTCCTTTTTCTCAGCCATAGTGTTTCCTTTTATGTTAGGAATTCCTCCTGTAACTATTCTTGTAGGTTCTCCCATAGTATGAGAGTCAATTGCTTGAATGCTTCTTGAAAATTTCATTTGCCTGTTCCCCCTAATATCATTATTAAAATAAATATTTATAATATATTTA
>NZ_JANKBY010000450.1:0-2332 GCF_024621905.1 Terrisporobacter muris | reverse complement strand
TCTTATATATGAATATTATAAAGTAATAATACTGAAATTCACGTGGTAGAATTAAATTATTTGACAAGATAATTTATAATGCTTAAAATATAGTTAAAATGGATTAATTATACTTTATGTTTTTATATTTCTCAGGGAATATACATAATTCAATTGGTAGAGAAAATGTAGGAGGAAAGAAAATGTTAGATATCAAAAGGATAAGAGAAAATCTAGAAGATATTAAAAAAGCTATGGACAGAAGAGGAGAAAAAGAATTTGATCTTGATGCTGTTGTAGAACTAGATGATCAAAGAAGAGAGTTACTAAAAGAAGTTGAAGCTTTAAAGAGTGAAATGAATGTTGAACAAAAGAAAATACCTCAACTAATGAAAGAAGGTAAAAAAGAAGAAGCTGAGGCTGAAAAAGTTAAGCTTAAAGAGTTATCTGAAAACATAAAAGTTTTAGATGAAAAAGTTAAAAAAGTTCAAGATGAATTACAATATAGATTACTTAGAATACCAAACGTTCCAAATGCAAACGTTCCACAAGGTGATACTGATGAAGATAACGTAGAAGTTAGAAAATGGGGAGAACCAAGAAAATTTGATTTTGATTTCAAAGCTCACTGGGATATAGGTACTAATTTAGGAATTTTAGATTTTGAAACTGGAGCTAAAATAACTGGTTCAAGATTTACATTATATAGAGATAAAGGTGCAAGACTAGAAAGATCTGTAGCCAACTTCTTCTTAAATACAAATACAGAAGAACAAGGATATACTGAGTTTATACCACCATTTATGGCTAATACAAACTCATTCTTAGGAACTGGACAACTTCCAAAATTCGGGGAAGATATGTTTAAAGTTGAAGGAACTGATTACTACTTAATACCAACATCAGAAGTACCTTTAACAAATATAGTTGCAAATGAAATATTATCATATGATGAATTACCTTTAAATTATACTGCTTACACTCCATGCTTTAGATCAGAGGCTGGTTCTGCAGGTAGAGATACTAGAGGTCTTGTTAGACAACATCAATTCAATAAAGTTGAAATGGTTAAAATAGTTGCACCAGAAACTTCATATGATGAATTAGAAAAATTAACTGCTAATGCAGAATATTTATTACAAAAATTAAACATACCATATAGAGTTGTTAGAATATGTACAGGAGACTTAGGTTTCACTGCTGCATATAAATATGACTTAGAAGTATGGATGCCATCATACAATAGATATGTTGAAATATCTTCTTGTTCAAATTGTGAAGATTTCCAAGCTAGAAGAGCTGGAATAAGATTTAAAAGAGATAAAAACTCTAAGGCTGAATATTGTCATACATTAAATGGATCAGGTCTTGCTGTGGGTAGAACAGTTGCCGCTATTCTTGAAAATTACCAACAAGCAGATGGTTCAGTAGTAGTTCCAGAAGTATTAAGACCATATATGGGAATAGATGTTATAAAATAATTTTAATTTACATAATAAAAAGAGAGATGAATATCTCTCTTTTTTTGTGGAAACTATTTGCATTTAAATGTTTCACATGATGAAAAGTGAGAATTAATAAGAACACTATCTGCACTACATCTAGAGTCGTTGTAATAAATGCAATTATAAGCTTCGCAAATTATATTTTCTGGTTCTGTATTACCACCTACCTCTATTGCACTAGTAAAAAATCCTACACTATCTGCAAAGTATGTTGAACAAGTAGTTTCAGATGTTCTTACTGCAGAATTACCTCTTATATGTATGTAACCAGCATGACAACATTTATCATAATTATGAGCACAATTAGTCGCTTGACAATATAATTTTTTTTCAGACATATTATTTCCTCCTAATCAACACTTCATTACTTTATTTTTATCTAAAGTAAATAAAGTATGTATAAAGATATATAATTTCTGTGGAAATATATTCTATTGTGATATGCTAAATATAGCTGATTTATTTGTAGCTACATTAATTGGGGGAAGGATATTTGTTGTAGTAAAAGATGCAGCATCTACCATGAGTACAAGTTTGATTTTAGCATTAGGGCTTTATATAAGATTCTAGTATTCATTTTGATTTATTATAAAAGGTTAAAGATAATAGATAAAAGGTACTTAATAGGTATATTTGCAACAGAAAGAGAACTTCTTTTAAAAAATATAGGAATTAAACAAATAAATCCATCATCAGCAACACAGATATTAATTTTAGAGAATTTATAGTTTTCTCTAGGTTCTACAATACTTATGCTTCCACCATGAGCATCTATTATTTTTTTACTAATAGCTAGTCCTAAACCTGAACCTTTTTTTGTGCGTGATTTTTCTCCTACTACAAAAGGT
>NZ_JANKBY010000044.1:0-18162 GCF_024621905.1 Terrisporobacter muris | reverse complement strand
AAAAATATTAATATGTTTTGTACCTTAATAAAAATAACTATAATTAAGGTATATAAATCTTTTGTGAAAAAAGTAAGAATTGTAAAATTAAATAAAATTAGTTTGAGTTTTAGGGAAAAAGGTAAAAGCCTTTGCAGCCCCCGCTACTGTGAAACGGATGAAACCATAATATCCACTGTCAAGTTGATGGGAAGGTATGGGAGTAAAATGATGTTAAGCCAGGAGACCTGCTTAAATTAATTATTTAAAAAAATCTCGGGGTGAAGATTTGATTTTATGTTATATAGTAAAATCCTAGCCACTTGAGCTGGGATTTTTTGGTATTTAATATAAAATAAAGAAAGGATTAATGCTATGGGAAAAAAAATAATGCTCCAAGGAACTGCATCTAATGTTGGAAAAAGCATAATAACTACGGGATTATGTAGGATTTTTAAACAAGATGGTTATAAAGTAACACCATTTAAATCTCAAAACATGGCTCTGAATTCTTTTATAACAAAAGAAGGTTTAGAAATGGGAAGAGCTCAAGTTTCTCAAGCGGAAGCTTGTGGAATAGATCCTATTGCAGATATGAATCCAATATTATTAAAACCAAGTGGCAATAACAAAAGCCAAGTTATAGTAAGAGGAAAAGTAGTAGGTGATATGTCTTCAAAGGAATATCATGAGTATAAATTAGAATTAGTAAAAGTACTAGATGAAATATTTAAAGAATTTGAAGAAAAATTTGACGTAGTAGTGATGGAAGGTGCAGGAAGTTGTGCTGAAATCAACCTAATGGAAAGAGATATATCAAACATGGGAATGGCACAAATAGCAGATGCACCAGTCATATTAATAGGTGATATAGATAGAGGTGGAGTATTTGCATCAATAGCAGGTACCATATTATTACTTCCTGAAGAAGATAAAAAAAGAATAAAGGGAGTAATAATTAATAAATTCAGAGGTAGGAAGGAACTTTTAGACTCTGGTGTGAAAATGCTAGAAGATATTATAAAAGTTCCTGTTCTTGGAGTTATACCTTATACTGATATAAAAATTGAAGAAGAGGATAGCGTAACTACAAGATTTAAGAAACAAATAGACAAAGGAGATATTCATATAGAAGTTGTGAGAACACCTCATATGTCTAATTTTACAGATTTTAACATTTTTGAAACGCAAGAAGATGTAAGCCTTAGATATGTGGATTATGGAGAATTCTTTGGAGATCCTGATATAGTTATTATTCCAGGTACAAAATCTACCATAGATGATTTGATGTTCTTGAGAGAGAATGGTTTAGAAAATCAAATAAAAGAATTACATAAAAAAGGAAAGCTTGTAATTGGCATTTGCGGTGGATATCAAATGTTAGGTAAAGTTTTAAAAGATCCTTATCATGTGGAAAATAATTTAGAAGAAGTGAAAGGTATAGGACTTTTAGATGTTGAGACTACATTTGAACTGCAAAAAACAACAACACAAGTAAAAGCCATAGTGGATGGAAATTTAACTGGATATCTTAAAAACTTAAGTAATAAAGAAGTTAGAGGATATGAAATCCATATGGGAGTAACTGAGAGAAAAGAAGATAGCAATAATTTTGTAACTGTAGCAGAAAAATTAGGTGAAAAAGTTAGTTACCAAGTAGGTAATGTTAATAAACAGTGCAATGTATTTGGAACTTATCTTCATGGAATTTTCGATAATATAGATTTTACAAGAACCTTATTAAATAATATAAGGGAAGTGAAAAATTTAGAGCCAATAGAAAGTAAAGTTGAATCTTTTGGTGAATTTAAAAATCAAGAATATGACAAATTAGCTGATTTTTTAAGAGAACATTTAGACATGGAAAAAATATATGAAATAATGAATTAAAATTCGCTATGCTCATAGCGCCGACGAGATGCCTTTGCTACAGCTTTAAGCGACTACGCCGGCGTCATGCAATTTCAGATAACTCCGTTGTTTAAAATAATTCAGATTAGGTGATAAATATGAAAAAAATATTAATAGCAGGAACGAATAGTGGAGTAGGAAAAACTACAATTTCCCTGGGAATAATGCAAGCATTAACAAAAAGAAATCTAAAAGTACAACCATATAAAGTTGGGCCTGATTATATAGACCCTTCTTACCATACATTTATAACTGGAAGATATTCACGAAACTTAGACTCTTATATGTTAGAAGATGAAAAAATTAAGTGTATAGTAAAAAATTCTTCAAAAGATGCAGATATTTCAGTAGTTGAAGGTGTAATGGGATTATATGATGGGTATGGAGTTGATTTAGATGATTGCACTAGCTCATATACTTCAAAATTATTAAAAATGCCAGTAATTTTAGTTATAAATGCAAAGGCAATGGCAACATCGGCAGCAGCCATGGTGCTTGGATATAAAATGTTAGATAGAAATGTAAATATAGCTGGTGTTATTACAAACAATGTAAAAAGTGAATCTCACTATAGTACTTTAAAAGAAGCTATTGAAAAATATACGGGTGTGGAAGTGCTTGGGTATTTTCCTCCAAACAAGGAATTTTCTTTAGAATCTAGACATTTGGGGTTAATACCTTCAGTAGAAATGGATTCATTAAAAGCCAAGTTTGATAATTTGGCAGATGAAATAGAAAAGTATATCAATATTGATAGAATAATAGAAATATCTGAAACTGAAGAATTTGATACATCTTTTGAATTAGGAGACTTTATTGAAAATAATAAAGTTAATAATAAAACCATAGCTATAGCGTATGATAAAGCTTTCAATTTCTATTATAGGGAGAATATAGAACTATTTGAAAAGTTGGGAATGAATATAGAGTACTTTAGTCCTATTAGTGATAAAAAACTTCCAAAATGTGATTATGTTTATATAGGAGGAGGGTTCCCAGAAATTTTTGCGAAAGAGTTAGACGAAAATAAAGAAATTAGATACTCTATCATGAATGCCCATATTAATAAGATTCCAATATATGCAGAATGTGGTGGATTAATGTACCTTGGAGAAAAATTAGAAGATCAGAACAAAGATATTTACAATATGGTTGGAATATTTAAAGGATGCAGTAAAATGACATCTTCTCTTAAAAGATTTGGATATTGTTTTGGTGAGGCGAAGACAGATACTATTCTAGGTAAAAAAGGAGAAATTATTAAAGGACATGAATTTCATCATTCAGTTTTTGAGAGTGAAGAAGAATGTGCTTATTATATGAGAAAGTTAAAGAATGATAAAGTTATTGATGAATGGGAAGGTGGATATAGCAAGGGTAACACTCTAGCAACATACCTACATACTCATTTTTATAATAACTTAGATTGTATAGCTAATTTTATAGAAAGAGGACGTGAATAATATGAATCTTTTATCCATATATACTGGATATGCTCTTGATTTAATAGTTGGAGATCCTTATTCATTCCCTCATCCAGTAAGGTTTATCGGCAAACTTATTAGTTTTGTAGAAAAACAAATAAGAAAAATTACTTCATCTGATAAGGGGCTAAAAATTGCAGGTTTCTTTCTTTGGTTTGTGGTTGTAGGAGTAACACTAGGTAGTACTTCTATTGTACTACATTTGTTTGAATTTAATAAAATAGCATATTTCGCAGTAAACACCATATTAATTTATACTACTTTAGCCACAAAATGCTTGAAAGATGAATCTACAAAAATATATAAGGTATTAAAAACTGGAGACTTAGAAAAGTCAAGAATTCAGCTTTCTTACATAGTTGGAAGAGATACAACAAACTTAAGTGAAAAAGAAATAGTAAGAGCGACTGTGGAAACTGTTGCAGAAAACACAGTAGATGGAATAATAGCACCATTATTTTATGGGTTTATAGGGGGAGCACCTCTTGCCATGGCATATAAAGCTATTAATACCCTAGATTCAACAGTTGGTTATAAGAACGATAAGTACTATTATCTAGGATATGCATCAGCAAAAATAGATGATATTGCAAATTACATACCAGCAAGACTTGGCGTAATTTTGATTTCTCTTGGTAGTTTACTTGCAGGATTTAACTTTAAAAACGCATTAAAAATTGGAATAAGAGATAGAAAAAATCACAAAAGTCCCAATTGTGCTCTTTCAGAAGGTGCAATAGCTGGAGCTTTAGAAATACAGTTGGGTGGAACAAATATTTATTTTGGAAAAGAAGTGTACAAACCAACTATCGGAGATAAAAGTAGAGAAATAGAAATTGAAGATATTGTAAGAACAAATAAAATAATGTATTCATCATCAATAATATCAATAATAATTTTTACAGTTACTTACTACTTAGTAATTGGCCTGTAAATAGAGAAAGGAGGAGAATTATGAAAGATTTAGGACATGGAGCTAATGTTGATATAATGGCAGACACTTTTAATAAAAACATTGAAGATATAATAGATTTTAGCTCAAATATAAATCCAAAAGTTGTTCCCAATTTGGAAAAATATATTTTGGAAGGTTTAAGTAAATGCAAAAGTTATCCAGACATTAATTATACAAAATTAAGAAGAAACATTGGAAATTACATAAACATTAATTCCGGGTATATTATCCCAGGTAATGGAGCAACAGAAATAATATACCTTCTAATGAAAAATATTAAAAAAAGATTGGCAATTTTAAATCCTACTTTTTCAGAATATGAAAGAGGAGCTAAACTAAATAATTTAGAAATAATAAATTTTATGCTAAATAAAGATGATGAATTTAGTGTAAATTTAGAAGAAATAGAAGCGAATATAGATAGTTTTGATAGTTTATTTATATGCAATCCCAATAATCCAAATGGAAAAGTAAAAAACATAGAAGAACTTTTAAAAATAATTATAAAAAATGATAAGTTATTAATTGTTGATGAAACTTTTATGGAGTTTGTACATGAAGAAGAAAATTACAGTTTAATAAAATATGTGGAAAAATACAAAAATATATTTATCATAAAAGCAGTAACGAAATTTTTTGGAATGCCAGGACTTAGACTGGGATATGGAGTTACTAGTAATAAGAAACTAATCGAAGAAATTTATAGATATAAAGAGCCGTGGACAGTAAACTCCTTTGCAGATGCTTTATCAAATTATATTTTTCAGGATGAAGAATATATAAAATCCAGTAAGGAGTATTACCTTAAAGAAAGGTCATATATGCTAAATGAGTTAAGAAAAATTAAAAAAATACATGTATATGATACAGATACAAACTTTATATTAATTGAATTAAAAGATACAAATGCAGAAGAATTAAAGCTTAGGTTATTCAAAGAAAGTAATATTTTAATAAGAAATGCATCTAACTTTATAGGTTTAGACAAAAGTCATATGAGAATAGCAATTAAAAGTCATGAGGAAAACCAATTGATTTTAAAGGAATTAAATAAATTATTGGGAGAATAATATGAAATCTTATGGAATATGTCCCGCATCCTGTGGTGAATTTGTTCAAGGGATCTTAGACAGAGAAGAATACTTATCTTCTTATGCAATTGATATGTTTTCAGTTGCTACCCTTGAAGAAAAACAAGAAAATATTAATTTAGGGCCTAAAAAATCAAGAAAAGCCATAGAAAAAGTATTCGAAAGATTTAATATTCCACTAAGGGAATGTAAAAATATATCTCTAAATATTAATAGTAATATACCTATAGGTAAGGGGATGGCCAGTTCTACAGCAGATATTGGAGCAACAATAAAAGCTACCTTATCTATATTGAATAAAGATTTAGGTAATGAAGAGATTTCTCTTATTGCTTCGGAAATAGAGCCTACAGATTCTATTTTATTATATAAAAATTCGATTTTTAATCCCGTTAACGGGCAGGTGAAAAAATATTTATCTAACTTAAATAACGGTAGAGTAATAATTTTAGAACCAGATGAAATTTTGGAAACAAGTATAATAAGAAGTAATCCAAATTATTTAGATATTAAATTAGAAAATAAAGCTATTATAAATAAATCCTTCGACTTATTGGAAGAAGGATTAAGAGATCAAGATTTAAAGTTAATAGGGAAGGCTTGTACATTAAGTAGCTTGGCAAATGAGAATATACATAAGAAGCCATATTTAAATGAAATTATAGAAATTAGTAATAAGATGGGGGCTTATGGAGTGAATATTGCTCACAGTGGTACAGTAATTGGAATATTAATTGATAATAAGATGGATCATGAGAGAATAATGAGTTATATAAAAGAAATATCTTTAGATGATTATTATAAAAGAATACATTTATCTAAAATTATAGGATATAAAGAAAGGGAGGAAATAGAGTGGAATATGTTAAAGACCCTAAGATGATAGAGGTAAAAAGTTTTGAGATTATACAAGGCATAATTGATGATATTAGACCAGGATATAAATTCAAAAATGAAATAGAAGAAAAGATAATAAAGCGTTGTATACATACAAGTGCTGACTTTGAATATTTAGATATATTAAAAATATCAGACACAGCGGTAAAGTCAATAATAGATGCTTTAAACAATAAATGTATAATTTATACAGACACAAATATGGCTCTTAGTGGAATAAATAAAATGAAGCTAAATGCTCTTGGATGTGAATACAAGTGTTTAGTATCTGATGAAAGAACAAAAGAATTAGCCAAGGAAAAGGAAATAACTAGATCTATGGCTGCTGTGGAAATTGCAATGAATGAAGAAGGTAAAAAATTATTTGTATTTGGAAATGCTCCAACAGCTCTTTATAAAACGATAGAAATGGTTAATGATGGAAACAATGTTGAAGCCATAGTAGGAGCTCCAGTTGGATTTGTTGGTGCAGCAGAATCAAAATATGAGTTAGAAAAAACATCTATTCCTCATATAGTTGTTCAAGGTAGAAAAGGTGGCAGTAATGTTGCTGCAGCCATAATGAATGCAATCTTATATTCAATGTAGGGATTGACCATGGAAGAGTATGTATATATTGATGGAAAAAAATATAGAAGAGGATATACAACAGGTTCATGTGCAGCAGCTGCAGCGAAAGCATCTGTACATATGCTCTTTACTAATAAAAAAATAGAAAATATTAATATAGATACACCTAAGGGAATACCTCTTATATTGAAGGTTAAAAACATTGAATTAAAAGATAAATCTGCAGTATGTTCTATAGAAAAAGATGGTGGTGATGATATAGATGCCACACATACTATGGATATTTTTGCAAAAGCTGAACTAATTCCTAGAGAAGATGAAGAAATAATAGTGACTAGTGGAGTTGGGATAGGCATAGTAACAAAAAAAGGTTTAAGTGTGGAGGTTGGAAAACCAGCAATTAATCCAGTGCCTATGAGAATGATTAGAAGTGAAATTAGTAAAGTTTTAGGAGAAAATCATAAGCTTTTAAATAAGGATAAATCTTTAAAAATAACTATTTTTGCACCACAGGGAGAAGAAATAGCTAAGAAAACTTTTAATCCAAGACTGGGGATTGTTGGTGGAATATCGATACTCGGAACTACAGGAATTGTAGAGCCTATGAGTGAGGATGGTTGGAAAAAATCGTTATCCATAGAGTTAGAAATGAAAAAAGCACAAGGTATGGACAAAATTATTTTAGTTCCAGGAAATCATGGAGAAGAATTTATAAGAGAACATTTAAAAATTGATATGAACAACTGTGTTAGAATGAGTAATTTTGTAGGATATATGTTAAATGAAGCAAAAAGACTTGGTTTTAAGAAAATACTTATGGCAGGTCATATAGGTAAGTTTATAAAAATATCTGCAGGAATTTTTAATACTCATAGTAAGGTTTGTGATGCCAGAAATGAGATAATGATTGCAAATTTAGCATTAATGGGAGCAGATTTAGATTTTCTTAAAGATATAAATGAATGTGTAACAGCTGAAGGCGCAGTAGAAATTATTGATAAAAGCAAGTACACAGAAATATACAATGTACTTTGTAACAAGTGTAAAGAAAGAGTTGAGGAATATTTAAATGAAGATATCCAGGTAGAAGTTTATATGTTTAGAATGGATAAGTCACTACTTGGGAAATCAACAAATGCAGATTTATTAACGGAGGACTTTAGATGATAAATATAATAGGACTTGGACCAGGTGAGTTTGACTATATAACTAAGTTGGGAGAAAAGCTAATTTATGCTTCAGATGTTATAATTGGTGGGAAAAGAAATTTAGAATCTATTAAAGATTTTGAAGGAGAAAAGATAGTATTATCTGCCAATCTTAAAGAAATATTAGAGTATATTAAAACAAATCTGCATAAAAACATAAGCGTTATAGCATCAGGAGATCCATCTATATATGGAATTGGAAAGTATTTATCAAATAATATAGAGCATAAAAACTTAAATATAGTATCTGGTATAAGTTCATTACAATATATTTTTTCAAAAATATTCGTAGATATGAATGATGTATATATTACAAGTAGTCATGGGAAAACACCTGACTTCGACTATATTTTATTCCATAAAAAAGTATGTATGGTAACTGATGATAAAATAGGCCCTCATGAAATTTGCAAAGAAATACAAAAACGAAACTTAAACAAAATAGTTGTTGTGGGAGAAAACTTATCTTATGACAATGAAAGAATAACTATAGGAAAAGCTGAAGAAATATTAGCAGTCGAAAAATTTGATATGAATGTGGTGGTGATACTGGATGAGAAATGATGAATTTATTAGGGGTAAAGTTCCTATAACTAAGGAGGAAGTTAGAGCCATCTCATTAAATAAACTTGATTTAAAAAATGCTAAAACTTTTATAGATGTGGGAGCTGGAACAGGTAGTGTTTCCATAGAGGCAGCAAAAACTTATGAAAATCTAAATGTTGTAGCAATAGAAAAAAACGAGGAAGCTATAGATTTAATAAATAAAAATATTGAAAAATTTAAATTAACGAATATAAAAGTTATACAAGCTTATGCACCTATTGAAATAAATGAAAAAGTTGATGGGATTTTCCTGGGGGGAACAGGAAATAACCTGGAAGGAATAATAAAATGGTCAAAAGATTTATTAATACCAGGAGGAAGGTTAGTAGCCAACTTTATATTAATTGATAATTTTTATGACACAATGAATTTACTAAAAAAATATAATTTTGAAAATGTGGATGTATCATTACTAAATATAAGTAAACTAGAAAAATTAGGAGGACGAGATTATTTTAAACCTCACAATCCTATTTACATAATATCATGCGAAAAAGGGGAAGAAGATGAACATGAATAAAGTACATTTTGTTGGAGCAGGACCAGGAGATAAAGAGTTAATAACATTAAAAGGATATAAGTTATTGTCTAATGCAGATGTGGTAATATATGCAGGGTCATTAGTTAACCCAGCGCTTTTAGATTATTGTAAAGAAGGATGCGAAATTCATGACAGTGCATATATGAACTTACAAGAAATAATAGAAGTTATGGAAAAAGGAATTAAAGAAGGAAAATCAGTTGTAAGACTTCAAACAGGAGACTTCTCAATATACGGTTCTATAAGAGAACAAGTTGAAGATTTAGCAAAATTAAATATAGATTATGATTGTACACCAGGAGTTAGTTCTTTCCTAGGAGCATCATCAGCTTTAGGTGTAGAATACACAGTTCCAGAAATATCTCAATCAGTAGTAATAACAAGAATGGAAGGGAGGACTCCAGTGCCACCAAAGGAATCAATAGAATCTTTTGCAGCTCATCAAACATCAATGGTAATATTCCTTTCTGTTCAAGAAATAGAAAAAGTTGTAGAAAAACTAATTAATGGTGGATATGATAAAACAACGCCAATAGCTGTTGTATATAAGGCAACTTGGCCAGATGAAAAAGTAGTAAAAGGAACGCTACAAGACATAGCAACAAAAGTAAAAGAAGCTGATATAAGAAAAACAGCATTAATAATGGTGGGAGAATTTTTAGGAAAAGAATATAATAATTCAAAATTATATGATAAGGACTTTGTTCATGAATATAGAGGATAAAAAAATAGCTATACTATTTATTACTAAAAATGGGAAAGAACTTGGATTAAAAATAAAAAGAAAAATATCTACTGCTTATTTGTACTATGTTAAAAAAGATGTTGTTAAAGAGGCGGATGGTGTTATTTATGTAAATAGAAAATTGAAGGAATTTGTGCCAGAAATTTTTTGGGAATATGACTATATTATATTCATAATGGCATGTGGAATAGTAGTAAGAACTATAGCTCCACTAATAGAAAATAAATTTAGTGACCCAGCTATTTTAGTTAGTGATGAAAAAGGAAAAAACATTATAAGTTTACTTAGTGGACATATGGGTGGAGCAAATGAAATGACTTTATATATAAGTAATTTATTAAATTCAAACCCAGTTATAACTACAGCTACCGATGTTAACGATAAATCATCACTAGATATGATTGCAAAAAAATTAAATGCTCATATTTATGACTTTAGAAATAAAGTATTAAAGATAAATTCCATGTTAGCCAATGATGAGGTTGTAAATCTTTTTATTGATGGAGATTACGACATAGATACTAGAGGGTTTAATATATGCAAACGAGATGAAGTAAATAACTTAGGTGAAGTAGTAGTAATAAGTAATAAGAAAAACTTAAACTTGATTAATAACAATATTCTTAAAGTTGTACCTAAAAATATTGTTATTGGAATTGGATGTAGAAAGAATATAGATAAAGAGGATATGATAAACTCATTGTCTGACTTTTTACATAAACAAAATATTGATATAAATTCAATCAAAGAGATAGGAAGTATAGATATCAAAAAAAATGAAGATGCATTGATTAATCTGAGTATATATTTAAATGTTCCTTTTAAAACATTTACAGCTGAAGAAATATCAAAGGTTGAGTATTTATATGAAAAATCAGATTGGGTAAAACAAAATGTTGGAGTTCACTCTGTAGCAGAGCCAGTAGCTCACTTACTAAGTGATGGAAATTTAATAATAAAAAAACATAAATACAATGGAATTACATTTTCAGTGGGGAGAATTAATATATGATATATGTTATAGGTATTGGACCAGGATGTAAAAACTTGATGACAATGGAAGCCATAAATGCAATAGAAGATGCAGAAGTTATAGTGGGATATAAGACTTATATTGATTTAGTAAAAGAGTTCATCGATGGTAAAGAAGTTGTGCAAAATGGTATGAGAAAAGAAATAGAAAGATGCAAGCAAGCTTTAGAAATTGCAAAAACAGGGAAAAAAGTTGCTGTTATAAGTAGTGGAGATGCTGGAATTTATGGAATGGCAGGGCTTATATTAGAATTAACAACAAAGGAAGATTTAGATGTAAATGTTAAAGTTGTGCCAGGTGTTACTGCAAGTATAGGAGCTGCAGCAGTGCTAGGAGCACCTATAATGCATGATTTTTGTCATATAAGTTTAAGTGATTTAATGACACCTTGGGAAGTTATAGAAAAAAGATTAAGATTAGCTGCAGAAGCTGACTTTGTTATTTGTTTATATAATCCAAGAAGTAAGGGAAGAAGTGAACATTTAGCTAAGGCATTTGAAATCATGGGAGAATTTAAGGAAGGATCGACTCCAGTAGGAATAGTAAAAGATGTGGGTAGAGAAAAAGAAGAAAAATTTATCTGCACATTTGAGGATATGGACTTTGAAAGAGTTGATATGACTACTATGGTTATCATAGGAAATAAAGCTACTTATATTCATGATGACTTAATTATAACTCCAAGGGGATATGAAGTATGATTTTAGTTTTGGGAGGTACTTCAGATAGTATTGAAATATGTAACCTATTAAACGAAAAGAAAGTTGATTATATAGTTTCTGTAACAACTTCTTATGGAGAAGACTTAGCAAAAAAATGTTCAAATAAAATAATATTAAAAAAAATGACTATAGAAGATATGGTTGATTTTATAAATGAAAATTCTATTACAAAAATAATAGATGCTACTCATCCTTATGCAGTAGAAGTATCAACAAATGCTATTAAGGCCTCAAAAATTACAAATATAAAATATCTTAGATTTGAACGAGAATCTTTAATAAAGAATGTAGATTATGAAAATAAATATATAGTTAATGACATAAATGAAGCTTGTGAAGTAGCCAATAAAATAGGTCATAATATTTTTATTGGAACAGGAAGTAAAAATTTATATATATACAAAGAGAAAATAAAAAATAAAAACTTAATTCCTAGAGTACTTCCAACTAGTGAAGTTTTAATTAGTTGTGAAGAATTAGGATTTAATGCAGATAATATTATAGCTATGAAGGGACCTTTTTCAGTGGAAATGAACGAGTCCACATACAAACAATATAATATTGACTTGGTGATTACAAAGGAAAGTGGAGCAGCTGGAGGATTTTTGGAAAAAATTCAAGCCTGCGAAAACTTGAATATACCAGTGATTATTATAAGAAGAAAAGAAATGAATTATCCAAATACTATTGGAAAGATTCAGAATTTAATTGATTTAATCTAGTTGAGATTTAGAATAAGGGAGAGACAATATGAAAAAAGCTATTTTAGTAGTAAGCTTTGGTACAAGTTATCATGAAACAAGAAAAAAGACAATTGATGCATGTGAAAGTAAAATAAAAGAAAGTTTCAAAGATTATGATTTTTATAGGGCTTTTACTTCAGGCATGATAATAAATAAGCTTAGAAAAAGAGATAAAATGGAAATTTATAATCCATTAGAAGTATTAGAACAACTTTATAAAGCTGGATATGAAGAAGTTGTGGTACAGTCTCTTCATATAATTTGTGGAGATGAGTATAACAAATTAAAAGATATGGTTTCTGAATACGAAGACAAATTTGAAAAAATTTCTCTTGGTAGACCTTTATTAACTTACATAGATGATTATAGAGAAACTGTTTTGGCAGTAAAGCAAGATTTAGATAAAATGGATATAGATGAAGCTATTGTATTTATGGGACATGGAACAGAGCATGAAAGTCACTCTGCATATCCAGCTATAGAGTATATGTTTAGAGACTATGGAATAAATGCTTTTGTGGGGACTGTAGAAGGTTATCCAGAGCTAGAGCAGGTTATAAAAAAATTAAAAGATAAGAATATAAAAACTGTAGATTTATTACCATTTATGTTAGTAGCAGGAGATCATGCTATAAACGATATGGCAAGTGATGAAGAAGATTCATGGAAGACAATTTTAGAAAATGAAGGTTTCCATGTTAAAGTTCATTTAAAAGGACTGGGAGAAAATCCTTATATACAAGAAAAGTTTAGAAATCATGCAATAGATTGCATGAAAGAATTACAAGAAGCAAGTATTTAATGGAGGAAGATTTATGGCAAAATTTTATGGAATAGGAACGGGTCCAGGAGACAGATCACTAGTAACAGTAAAAGCTATTAATACATTAAAAAACATTGATATTTTATATACTCCAGAAGCAAAAAAAGGTGGAGACAGTTTAGCTTTATCAATTGTAAAAGAATATGTACCAGACAAGGTTGAAATAAAATCAAGACATTTTCCAATGAGTAATCATGGAACTGATAAAATTGAAGCCTGGGAAGATATATCAAAAGAAATATTAAGTGATGTTAAAAGTGGAAAAGACGTAGGATTTATAACTTTAGGAGACCCAATGATTTACAGTACTTATGTATATGTAATGGAAAGAATTATGGAAGATATAGAAGTTGAAACTATACCTGGAATTTCATCTTTCTCAAATATAGCTTCTAATCAAAACTTTCCACTGGTAATGGATACAGATCCTCTTGTGGTTATACCTTGTACTATGGAAGAAGATAAAATTGATGAAGCGTTAGAAAAATATGATTGTATCGTTTTAATGAAGATTTATAAAAAAATAAATCTTATTTTGGACAAGTTAAAGAAACATAACTTAATCGATTATGCTATATTAGTAAGTAACTCTTCACAAGAAAGAGAAGTTGTATTTACAAATCTAAGAGAAGAAGAAATTGATGAGAAGATATCTTACTTCTCAACAATACTAGTTAACAAAAATAATAAGAAAAATAGATAGTATATTGTTAAAGAATCCTATAAAATAAGGAGAAATATTATGAAGATAATAGTTGGAACTAGAGGGAGTAAACTTGCTCTTATCCAAACTAACTGGGTAGTTGAAGCGTTAAAAAAAGCTAATCCGGGGATTGAGTTTGAAGTAAAAGTAATAAAAACAAAGGGAGATTTAGTAACTCATTTACCTTTACATAAAATAGGAGATAAAGGTTTGTTTACTAAGGAAATTGAGCAACATTTACTAGATAAGGAAATAGATTTAGCTGTTCATAGTATGAAGGATATGCCATCAACTCTTCCAGAAGGACTAAAGTTTGCAAATGTTCCTAAAAGAGAAGATCCAAGAGATGTACTAGTTTTAAAAGAAGGATACACTAATCTGGATGATTTACCTAAGGGAGCAAAAATAGGAACTGGAAGTAAAAGAAGAACATATCAACTACTTAAATATAGACCAGATTTAGAAATAGTTCCTATAAGAGGAAATATTGATACGAGAATAAGAAAAATAGAAGATGAAAATCTTCATGGTATTGTATTAGCAGCATCGGGGCTTATTAGAGCAGATTTGGAAGAACGAATAAGTTATTATATACCTACTGATGTTATGGTTCCAGCACCAGCGCAAGGAGCACTTGCCATAGAAATAAGAAAAGATGATTCTATTATAGAAGATATAGTATCTCATATAAAAGATGAAGCAACAGAAATTCAAGTTGCAGCAGAGAGAGGATTTCTAACTGGAGTAAATGGAAGTTGCCATGTTCCAATGGGAGCTTACTGTGATATTAAAGGTGATAATATAACTTTAACTGGTCTTTATGGTGATGAAGATGGTAATAAATTAGTTATAAAATCTTTAGAAGGAAAAATAGAAGATGCATCTAAGTTAGGATTTGAATTAGCAGATATAGTACTTAAAGAGTACAACAACCTATAGTTAATTTAAGGAGCATGAAAATTATGAGGGGAAAAGTTTATTTAGTAGGGGCAGGCCCAGGTGATTACAAACTTATAACATTGAAAGCTTTAGAATGTATAAGAAAATCAGATGTGATAGTTTATGATAGACTTGCAAATATTGAATACCTGAAAGAAGCAAAAGATAATTGTGAGTTTATTAATGTGGGCAAAGCATCTAGTAATCACTTATTACCACAAGATGATATAAACAGATTAATAGCAGACAAGGCCTTAGAAGGAAAAATAGTTACAAGATTAAAGGGTGGAGACCCTTATGTGTTTGGTAGGGGAGGAGAAGAAGCAGAACTTCTTCGCGATGAAAATATTGATTTTGAAGTAGTACCTGGAATTACTTCTCCAATAGGAGGTTTATGTTATGCAGGTATTCCTATAACTCACAGAGATTATGCTTCATCTTTCCATGTTATAACAGGTCATCCTAGAAAAGATGGAAAAGAAACAAAGGAAATAAACTGGAATGCACTAGCCAATGTAAAAGGTACTTTAGTATTTTTAATGGGAATTGCCAACTTAAAGAACATAAGTGAAAACCTAATAAAAGAAGGTAAGGATAAAAACACTCCCGTAGCTTTTATCAGTTGGGCAACTAGAGCTAATCAAAGAGTTGTAACAGCTACATTAGAAAATGCTTATGAAGTAGCTATTAAAGAAAATGTTAAGCCACCTACTTTAATAGTAGTTGGAACTGTTGTAAATCTTAGAGAAAAGTTGAACTTCTTTGAAGAAAAACCACTGTTTGGGAAAAATATTGTAGTTACTAGATGTAGAGCGCAAAGCAGTACACTAGCTGAAAAAATTAGTGATATGGGAGGAAATCCTATAGAAATTCCAACCATAAAAATAGAAAAAGTTGAAAATAACATTGAATTAGAAAATGAAATAAAAAATATAAAAGATTATTCATACATAATTTTTAGTAGTAAAAATGCAGTAGATATATTTTTTGACAAGTTAAATGATATGGGATATGATGCAAGGTTGCTTTATAAGAGTAAAATTTGTGTTGTTGGAGTAGAAACTGCAAAGGCTATTAAAGCAAGAGGAATAATTGCTGATATAATTCCACAAAAATATGTGGCTGAGGGCATTTATAAAGAATTAAAAGATATTATTAATGAAAATGATAAAATTTTAATTCCAAGGGCAAAAAATGCTAGGGATTTCTTAGTTAGTAAGTTAAGTGAGAAATGCTATGTTAAAGAAGTTATAATTTATGAGTCAGTTATAGATAACAATAAAAAAAATCTGGCACTAGAAGTAATAGAAGATGAAAGTGTAGATTACATTACTTTTGCCAGCTCTTCAACAGTAAAAAACTTTATAACTTTAATAGGAGAAGAGAATCTTAAAAAATTAAAAAATAAAAAGATAATATCCATAGGACCGATAACTAGTAAAACAATAGAAGATTTTGGATTAGGAGTTTATAAAGAAGCTGAGGTAGCTACAATTGATAGTACTATCGAAGCAATATCAAATGATAACTATTTATTAAACAAGGGGGAGTTAACATGTTAAGAAGACCTAGAAGATTAAGAAGTACGAAAGCAATAAGAAATTTAGTTAGAGAAACAAAATTACAAGTAGAAGATTTAATTTATCCATTATTCATAGTTGATGGAGAGAACATAAAAAGAGAAATATCATCAATGGAAGGTGTTTATCATTTTTCAGTAGACATGTTAGAAGATGAAATAAAAGAATTAACAGAATTAGGAATAGAGCACGTATTATTATTTGGTGTACCAGATGATGAGAAAAAAGATTGTTGTGCAAGTGAAGCATTTAATCCAGAAGGTGGAGTACAAAGAGCAGTAAGAAAAATAAAAGAAATAAATCCGGAAATGGATGTTATATGTGATGTATGTATGTGTGAATATACTAGTCATGGACATTGTGGAATACTAACTGATACTGGATACGTACATAATGACAAAACATTAGACTATCTTGGAAAGATATCTCTAAGCTATGCACAGGCTGGAGCTGATATGGTTGCACCTTCTGACATGATGGATGGAAGAATAGGAGCAATAAGAGAAGTTTTAGATGGAAATGGATTTGAAAATGTAGCCATAATGGCTTATAGTGCAAAATATGCTTCATCGTTCTATGGACCATTTAGAGAAGCTGCAAACTCTGCACCTCAATTTGGTGATAGAAAAACTTATCAGATGGATCCAGCAAACACAAATGAAGCAGTAATAGAAGGTATGCTAGACGTCGAAGAGGGTGCTGACATAATAATGGTTAAACCAGCTCTATCTTATTTAGATGTAATACAAAGATTTAAAGATAATTTTGATTTACCAATAGCAGCTTATAACGTAAGTGGTGAATACTCTATGTTAAAACTAGCTGTTAAACAAGGTTTATTAAATGAAAGTGCTATTTATGAAGCGGTTATGTCTATAAAAAGAGCAGGAGCTACTATAATAATCACTTATTTTGCTAAAGACATAGCTAAAATGTTAAAAAAGAGCTAGTAAATATAAGTGATAAAACATATTGGAGGGAAAAATTATGAATAATAAATTTGTTTTATCATATAGTGGTGGAAAAGATTGCATGCTAGCTTTATATAGAAAAATACAGGAGGGATGTATTCCAGTGGCACTTTTGACTACTGTGAAAAAGTCAGCTTCTGAAACTTGGACTCATGGATTAAGCTATGACCTACTTGAACAAGTTAGTAAAAGTTTGGAACTTCCTATAATTTATGCAGAGTGTGATGCATCAGAATATGAAGATAAGTTTGAAGAAAAACTTAAAGAGGCAAAGGAAATGGGCGCTACCTCAGTAGTATATGGGGATATAGATATTCCACTACATCAACAATGGGGAATAGACAGAGCAAATAATGCAGGGCTAAACTATGAATTTCCTTTGTGGCAAGAAGATAGAGAAAAACTAGTTCATGAAGTGATAGATAATGGGTTTAAGGCTATAATTAAAAAAGTTAACTTAGATTGTATGAGTGGAGATTTCTTAGGAAAAACACTAACAAAAGAGTTGATTGAAAAAATTAAAGGTACTGGTTCTGATGCTTGTGGCGAAAATGGAGAATACCATACATTTGTAGTAGATGGGCCAATATTTAATTATAAGATAGAAACTAAACAGGATGATTTTAAAACGGAAGATAATTATAGATTTTCAATTATGTAG
>NZ_JANKBY010000449.1:0-2338 GCF_024621905.1 Terrisporobacter muris | reverse complement strand
GTTTTTTATATTTAAATTATGGGAAGAGGAAGTGAATATGAAGAAAAAAAGATATGTTTTTTCCCTAATATTTACTATTTTTATGGTGTTTTGTGCAGAGTACTTAAATCAACTGGAAATAATTTTTCCTGAAATTCTTGCCTTGTTATCAGGTGCATGGATAGCTGAAAATCAACCATGGAAAGTAAATAAAGTACAATTGTTTTTGTTAATGTCTATATCTTCATTTGTTGGAGTTATATTAGTGAAATATCTATCAATCCATATACTTGTCAAAATATCAATAGCATTTACATTTTCTTATATAATGTTACGTCTTACAAAAACAACAATTATACCTTTAATTTCAGCATGTATATTACCAATTTTACTTAATACGTCTACTTGGGTTTATCCCATATCAGTAACTATAATGTGTGCTTTAATCGTAATTTTTCAATATATTATGGAAGTACGTGGCATTAGAAACGCAGAAAAATACGTCAAAGAAGATACACTCTTAGGTAATTTAGTAACAGTAGATATGGAGGATGTAAGTGAACAATATACTATAAAAAAATATTTCAAAACATTATTAATTATTTTGCTAGTTTCTTTTATACCTGTAAAAACAAGTAATTTATATTTTATAGCACCTCCATTAATAGTAACTTTTATGGAATTTTCTGAACCCTCAAGTCCAGCTAGAAAAAGTGTTAAAAAGATAATATTTATACTTCTAGTAGCATCTTTTATTGGTACTACCTTAAGAATATTTTTAAATGTATATTTGCAATTTCCTCTATGGCTAGTAGCAGGAATTACTACACTCTGCATTTTTACTATTTTTGAAAAGACAAGTATTATTTTTCCACCAGCAGGAGCAATTTCACTTCTACCATTGTTATTAAATACAGACGGACTTTATTTGTATCCTATTCAAGTGTTTATAGGTAGCTGTATATTTATATTTTTTGCTTTATTTATATTTAGAAATGATAAAATAGATGATTATGAATTAAATAACTAACAGAGGAGAATTTATGCATACAAAAGATAAACAATTTGAAAAAATGACTAATACACCCATACCAAAATTAGTTTCTTCTTTAGCAATACCTACTATTATTAGTATGTTAATAACATCCATATATAATATGGCTGATACATATTTTGTTTCTCAGCTAGGTACTAGCGCATCTGCTGCCACTGGTATTGTATTTTCATTAATGGCAATTATACAAGCTATTGCCTTTGCCATAGGAATAGGTTCTGGAAGTACTATTTCTAGAAGACTTGGAGAACAAAATAAAGAAGAGGCTGATATTTTGGGGTCTTCAGGATTTGTTACTTCTTTAGTATTTGGGTTTATCTTATTAGTATTTGGTAACATATTTATAGAGCCACTAATGATTATCCTTGGTTCAACAGAAACAATATTACCATATTCTATAAGCTACGCAAAATACATATTGTTTGCAGCACCATTTATGGCTACTTCTTTTATTTTAAATAACATACTAAGAGCAGAAGGAAAAGCTAATTTGGCAATGGTAGGTATAAGTATTGGAGGCATTATAAATATAATTTTAGATCCCATATTTATATTTTCATTTAAATTAGGTATTAGTGGTGCTGCCATAGCAACAGCCACAAGCCAGTTTATAAGTTTTATAATATTATTTTCATTTTATTTAAGAAGAAAAACCATAGTTCAGTTTTCAATAAAGAAAATTTCAAGAAATATTAATACATACTTTATTATATTGAAAAATGGAATGCCTAGTTTTTTTAGACAAGGACTAGCAAGTATAGCAACCGTAGCCTTAAATTTTAATGCAGGGAATTATGGAGATTCTGCTGTAGCTGCCATGTCTATTGTCGGAAGAATATGTATGTTAATATTTTGCGTTGTAATCGGTTATGGTCAAGGATACCAACCAGTAGTAGGTTATAATTATGGTGCTAAAAATTATCATAGAGTTAAAGAATCATTTTTATTTACTTTGAAAGTTGGAACTAGCATAATGACAGTCTTGGCTATAATTGGATTTATATTATCACCAAAAATAATGTCTTGGTTTATTTCAGATTTGGAAGTCATTAAAATAGGAACAAATGCATTACGATATCAATGTTTAGTAATGCCACTCATGACTTTGGGTGTCTTATCTAACATGACATTTCAAGCAGTGGGTAAGCCCTTGCATGCAACTTTTTTAACATCTTGTCGCCAAGGTATATTTTTTCTTCCGTTAATTATAATTTTACCAAAGTTATTCTCTTTAAAAGGAGTAGAAATTACACAACCAATTTCAGATATTTTAACTTTCATTATAAGTATTCCTTTTATATATAA
>NZ_JANKBY010000448.1:0-2339 GCF_024621905.1 Terrisporobacter muris | reverse complement strand
TCTTAATATCTATAGTTGGTATAGTTTATTTTCTTTTTGTGGTATTGTGGGGATTAAATTATAATCGTATGAATTTAAAAGATTCTCTAATTGTTGATTACAACAAAAGTCACAATGAAAATATAAAAGATGTTGATTATGATAAAGAAGATTTAATAAGTTTATATAAATTTTTAATAGAAAAATGTAATGATATAAGAACTGAAGTTTTGGAAGACGAACAAAAAGTAATGAAGTGTAA
The DNA here is from genome assembly GCF_024621905.1 of Terrisporobacter muris. Lineage (NCBI taxonomy): Bacteria > Bacillati > Bacillota > Clostridia > Peptostreptococcales > Peptostreptococcaceae > Terrisporobacter > Terrisporobacter muris. Next base: position 2,098 of record NZ_JANKBY010000448.1, on the reverse strand, counting down.
TACTGATTATAAAGAAGTTTTGAAACGAGCAAATAATGGATATGAAAATGTTAGTATTTTAAATTTAAATAAAAGAGGAAGTTATGCACCAGCAAAACCAATATTAAATTCAAATTTATTATGTTACACAGGTATAACAGGAATTTACTCACCTTTTACAGGAGAAGCTAATGTAAATACTGGAGTACCTGATATTTATATTCCTTTTACAACATTACATGAAATGGCACATCAAAGGGGATATGGAAGTGAGGATGAGTGTAATTTTTTAGCGTATATTGCATGTATTAACAACGAAGACTATGATTTTCAATATTCAGGGTATATATTAGCGCTTAAGTATACAGCTTCAGCATTAGCAAAAGTTGATTATGATGCTTTAGTTAGTTTAAATGGAGAATTATCATCATCTGTAATTAATGACCTAAATTATAGCAGGGAATTTTGGAAGCAATACGAAGGAAAAGTAAACGAAGTATCAGATAATATGAATAGTAATTATCTAAAGGCAAATGGTGTAGAAGAAGGAACACTAAGTTATGGAAAAGTAGTGAATTTACTACTAGTATATTACAGCTTATATGGATTTAATTAAAATGAAAAGTTGGCGTCAGCATATTTATAAAAAGTTGACGGCAGCTTTTTATAATGCATAAGATAATAGTCATGTTTTTTGTGCATGACTGATATAATCAATAAGAATTAGACATTAATTAAATTAGATTGTATATTTAATAAGGAATTATAAGTACGAAAGGCAGGAGAGTTAAATATGAAGTTAGAAATTATTAAATATAAAATGAATATAAGAAAGTTAAGTATGCTGTTACTAGTAGTTATGTTTTTTATTACAGGATGTAGCAAATATAAAACAATAGAAAGCACAGGAATATTAAATGTTGTTGAAAATGATAGTGTAATAGTTAAAGAAGAAAATCCTATACATAAATATGAATATTTTGCTAAGTTAGATGACTTAGACGAAAGTATTACTCAATCAGATACCTTACACAATGAAGAATCAACATCAGAAATGATAGAATTAGAAGAAAATAAATTTTCAAAATGGGATGATATGTTAAGTGAGATTTGTGAATTACTAATAGATCAGCTTAATAAAAATGAATTAGAAGAATTTAAAGATAAACAATTGGAGTGGTTAGAATACCGCGAAAATACTGCTAAAGAAGAGGCTGATAAATTTGATGGAATGAAGTTTTCAAAAGTACAATATAATTCAACTTTAACTAAACTAACAAAAAAAAGATGCTATGAAATAGTTATTATATATTTACAATAAATAAATTTGTAGATTACAATTGACTTTGATAAAAAATTAAATTTTAAATCGGAGTCAATGAATAATGAAGGATCAAGTGGTGTAATAACTATAGGATCATCATATACATATAGTAAATTTAGACTAGCAGATTTATTCTTTGATTATTCTGAGAAAAAAACTGGTGTAAGTTTCGATGTTGTAACGGAGCAAAGTCATAATTTATTTAGAATGTTAGTTGAAAATAATTTAAGTTTCGGATTTATATCAGGAAATTATGAAGGTCTAATAAATAAAATATTAGTTAAACAAGATAAATCATATATCGTATCTAAAGATCCGATTAATTTAGACAAATTACCTTATTTAAAACCTATAGATTATAGAAAGAATGATAAAAGTAAGGAATTAATTGATAATTGGTGGAATGAAAGGTATAAAGAAAGTAGGCCTTCGGGAACATTTGCAGGATATATTGATTTTGCTTGGAAATTAATAGACAAAGGACTGAGATATACTTGTTGTTTCTTACCTGATGAATTTAAAAATGATTATAATTTTCAATTAACACCATTGTTGGATCTTGATGGTAATAATGTGATAAGAAATACTTGGTTTGCATATTCGAAAACAAAGAAGTTTAATAAGATAGAGAAGGAATTTATACAATTTATAGAAGATAATGTATTAATAGATTAAATTAGTAATGTAAATAGCTCATAGTAAATGCGAGCTATTTTTTATAAATTATTTTAAAGTACATATTGTATAGGTCTTCCTTATAAAAATAATCATAGCAAACACGAGAAATAGGTTTTG
>NZ_JANKBY010000447.1:0-2347 GCF_024621905.1 Terrisporobacter muris | reverse complement strand
AGTAGAGAATATATTTACAAAAGAGTAGATATATTTTTTTGTGTAATTAAAACAATTTGTTTAAAACATATTGATTTAATTACAGAAAGAGCATACAATAATATAAAGACAAGAATATTAATTTTAGAAAATATAAATTTCGGAGGGGATATTATGTACTATAATAATTTGTTTAGTTCTATAAAGATAAGGGGATTAGAAATTAAAAATAGAGTTGTTTTTCCTGCTATGGGGACAAAAATGCTTAATGGAGATAGATATGTAACAGATCAGCTGATTGATTACCATGTAGCTAGGGCAAAAGGTGGAAATGGTTTAAACTTTACAGAAGTATGCTCTGTATATAGTAAATCATCACCCAAAAATTTTTTAGCAATATCTGATGATAAATATATTCCAGGAATGAAAAAGTTAACTGATGCAATTCATGAAGCCGGAGGTCTAGCTGGTGCTCAATTATGGCTAGGCGGATCAGCGGTATTATTTTTCGGAGATTCAACGGCAACTGCTGTATTACCTAGTGATTTTCAAGCGGCTCCTAATAATGTAATACCTGGAGCTAGCAAAGAAGTAATTAAAGAAGCAGTGGAGGCTTTTGGAACAGCGGCAAAACGCGCAGTAGAAGCAGGGTTTGATACTGTTGAATTCCATGCAGGACATAACTATACGCCACACTCTTTCTTAAGTAAAGCCTTTAATAAGAGAACAGATGAGTACGGCGGATCTCTTGAAAATCGCTCAAGATTTTTAATAGAATGTATAGAATCTATACGTAATAATATCCCAGAAGATATGCCACTATTTATGAGAATAGATGCTTTTGATGATTATCTTGAAGATGGTTTAACTATTGAAGAGGTAATTGAGTTTTGCAAATTAGCTAAGAATGCAGGTGTAGATGTAGTTGATGTTTCAAGAGGAAACTTTTCAAGTGCAGCTATTAAATATGAAGTACCACCAGTAGATTTACCAAGAGGATTTAATGTTGATAATGCAACAAGAATAAAGAATGAGACTGGCTTAGTTACAGTTGCTGTAGGAAGAATAAATGATCCTAAGCAAGCGGATGAAATTATTGAAAGTGGTAAAGCAGACATGGTTGTAATAGGAAGAGGTCAACTTGCAGATCCAGAGTTTTGTAATAAAGCAATGAGGGGAGAAACTGATAGCATTATACGTTGTGTAGGGTGTAACCAAGGATGCTATGATGGATATGTTTCTGAGGATGTTCCTTTTATAACTTGCTTAAGAAACCCAGCCTTAGGAAGAGAGAAGGAATATGAGTTAAGAAAAACTGAAAAACCTAAAAAGGTGCTAATTATTGGTGGAGGAGTTGCAGGATTGCAAGCAGCAACTACTTTAAAAGATAGAGGACATATTCCAGTAATATGTGAAGCTAGTGACTCATTAGGAGGGCAATTTGTATTAGCTGGAGCAGCGCCAAGAAAGGAAGAAATGAAATTGGCAGCTATTCATATGGGAGAAGAATGTGAGAAAGCAGGTATTGAAATTAGGCTTTCTACAAATGTAACATCTGAGGTGATTAAAAGTATAAACCCCGATGAAATTATAGTAGCAGTAGGCTCTTCTCCAATAAAACTTAATATACCTGGTTCTGATTTAGCTAATGTTACGAATTCTCATGATGTATTAGCTGGTAAAGTTAAATTAGAAGGAAATATAGTAGTAGTAGGTGGTGGACTAGTAGGGCTTGAAGTTGCTGAGTATCTTTCAGATAAAGTTGGAAAGATTACTGTTGTTGAAATGTTAAATGAAGTAGCAAAAGATTTGGGGCAACTTCGTAAAATTTGTGTAATGGAGAATTTATATAAAGAAGGAATAACAACTATAACTAATGCTAAATGTGTAGAGATAAAAGAAAATTCAGTTATTATTGATAAACAAGGAGTTTTAGAAGAAATACCTTGTGATTATATCGTTGTATCAATAGGTTCAAGATCCCGCGATTATAAGGAAATAGCACAATATTGTGATGAAAATAATATACCTTATCATATAATAGGAGACGCAATTAAAGCTAGAAGAGCATTGAATTGTATCAAAGAGGCAGTAGATGTGGCAAGACAAATATAATGAGTTATTAGTTAACTTTATATATAGAGACCCAAGAATTATACTTGGGTTTCTTTTTATTTTAATTAATGAATATTTAGGAAAATATATAATGATCTTTATATTGAGGTAATTATAAGACATGTGCTTTAAGATCAAAATCTGTGTACGATTTACTGTGAAAAAATGTAAAAAAAGCTATCTCTTTAATGATTTAAAAATCATCTTGAGATAACCCTTTTTTCCGTTTACATACACACATAAATAAACATTT
>NZ_JANKBY010000446.1:0-2363 GCF_024621905.1 Terrisporobacter muris | reverse complement strand
ACTTTGTATGTTATTTTATATATTTACTATATTATAATATATGATGTTATGATAAATCTATATAATTAAATATAGAAAAGATTTATTAAGATTTAATTCGAGTCAAATAAAGGTTTCTATGAATATAATATAGAAATAGATGCATTAGTAGGTGGTTTAGGTCAGGAAGTATAAGTAATAATTGATAAGACAGCAGATTTTGGTATGATTGCAAGAGAAGTAAAAAATGATCTTTATATGTTTACAGAAAAAATACCTGGAGATCGAAAACAGGGATTATCCATTGCAAGATGTTTAAGCATTAAACCTAAAAGATTATTACTATATGAAACATACTATGTTTTGTATGTGAAAAATATCATTTTATTGACCTAAACAAACTTTGAGTAAATAATATATTTAATGCATTGTAACTTAAAATTTATAAAAAGTGAGGAAATAATATCATGATTAAGGTTGATATACCAGGAAGAGAAAGTTTAGAGTTGGATAATTTAGTTCTTGATTTTAATGGGACTATAGCTGTAGATGGAAGAATTTTAGAAAATATTAAGAAACCCTTAACTGAATTATCAAAATTAATAAATATATATGTGATTACAGCTGATACATACGGAGTGGCACAAGAAGAGTGCGAAAAATTAGACTTAAAAGTAATTACTATCCCAACTGGATGTGCAGGAGTACATAAAAGTGAGTTAGTGAAGAAGTTAGGACAAAAGTATACTGCAGCAATTGGTAATGGATTTAATGATATAGAAATGTTTAAAAATGCTGAATTATCTGTGGCAGTTATTGAAGGAGAAGGCACTTGTAGTAAGCTTATAATTAATAGCGATATAGTAACTAGAAGTATAGGAGAGGCATTAAATTTATTTTTAATTCCAAATCATATAAAAGCAGATTTACGATGGTAAATATAGTACAATATATTATAATGATATCCTGTAATATATATTTTTAGTCACTTTGTATTTGGGAGGCAATATGATTGAGTTCAAATAAGAAATTTTCAAGCAATAATTTTATTTTATTTCTATATATTTTATTTACAATTTTGTTTGTTGCTGTTTGGATATATCAATTATTTATATCTAAACAGTATGCAATGGGAATAGTATTAACATTTTGGCAGGTTGTTTTTACAATAGCATATTTGTTTTTTGTAAAAGAGTAATAAAAGCAGAGTAAATTTACAGGATATCATTTAATTTTAAGGGGGTAAGATTATGATAGAAGAAAGAATAAAATTTGATGAAAAAGAACTTAAACCTATAAGTGGTTGGATGGGGTTACTTATTGGATTAATTTTAATATTGATTTTCCCGGTGGCAATTTACTTTACAGTAATTAAAGATATAGTTTTTCCAACAATATTAGGAATTATATGTTTAATCTTTGGCATTTTTATGCTTTGTGGATTAAAAATATTAAATCCTAATGAGGCAATTGTACTGGTCTTGTTTGGTAATTACTATGGAACAATTTCAAAAGAAGGTTTTTACTTTGTGAATCCATTTTGCAGTGCTATAAACCCAACTTATGAATCAGCAACACTTAGAATGACTAAGGGAAAAGAGGATGAAGGTAAGGCAGAAGCTACTCTAACATCTGCAACAAAAAAAGTATCTCTTAAAACTTTAACATTAAATAATGGAATACAAAAAGTAAATGATGAAATAGGAAATCCTATAATGATAGGGGTAGTTGTAATTTGGAAAGTCATAAATCCTACGAAAGCAGTATTCAATGTTGACAATTATAAAACTTATTTATCTATTCAATGTGATACAGCTCTTAGAAATGTGGCAAGACTTTACCCTTATGATGTGAATGATGCATCAGAGGAAAAAACTCTTAGAGGATCATCCCAAGAAGTTGCGGATAAATTGAAAGAAGAGTTACAGTCAAGAGTATATGTGGCAGGTCTTGAAGTATGTGAAGTAAGAATAACTCACTTAGCTTATGCTCCAGAAATTGCAGCGGCTATGCTTCAACGTCAGCAAGCAGAAGCAATTATTGCAGCACGTAAAAAAATAGTTGAAGGTGCAGTAGGTATGGTAGAAATGGCCCTTAATTCATTAAATGAAAATGATATTGTAAAACTAGATGATGAGAAAAAGGCATCTATGGTTAGTAATTTATTAGTTGTTCTTTGTGGAAATAAAGATGCTCAACCTATTGTAAATAGCGGAAGTATTAATTAATATATGTAGCTAGATAGTATTACTACTATCTAGCTTTTTTACAAAAATACAAAAGTTATTAATATTAACAAATATTAGATATGGTATTTGGATATAAAATTTATAAATTAATTAGAAAGTTAAAAAAATCAATATATAAAAAAGGAATATTGTAAT
>NZ_JANKBY010000445.1:0-2364 GCF_024621905.1 Terrisporobacter muris | reverse complement strand
TTTATTTGTGGAGTATAGAGGTGAACATAAGATAGAAATAAAAATAGATAATGATAGTAATTTAATAAATAAAATTCTAAATATGTTAAATATAATTTTGAAGGTTGTAGTGTACAAAGAAGAAGATATGACTATTTAGAAGAAATGCAAATTTGTGATAGTAGTCAAGATTTTAATATTATGCCAGAGGATACTAAGTATGATGAAAGTATTGGTATAGTTTGGAAAATAGAAAATTAGAATAATAGAAATACATTCATAATACATTTAATTTATTGATTATATTATGTGAAAAAAATGCTATATTTATAGTAGGGGAACTTACAAAACTATAATTTGTCAACAGTAGGTTATAAATGAAAGGATGAGGAGAATGTTTGAAAATTTAAAACAAGCTGACATGGAAGTTTATAACAGTATGAAAAGAGAGCTACTTAGACAACAAAGAAATATAGAGTTAATAGCATCAGAAAATATAGTATCAATGGCAGTAATGGAAACTATGGGGAGTCACTTGACTAATAAATATGCAGAAGGATACTCCGGAAACAGATATTATGGTGGATGTGTACATATTGATGAAGTGGAGACTTTAGCCATAGAAAGGTTGAAGAAAATTTTTGGAGCAGAACATGCCAATGTACAACCTCACTCTGGGGCAAATGCAAATATAGCAGTTTACTTTGCTATATTAAAACCAGGAGACAAAGTAATGGGAATGAATTTATCTCAAGGTGGGCACTTAACTCATGGTTCTCCAGCCAATATATCTGGGCAATATTTTGAATTTCATGAATATGGTGTAACCAAAGATGGATTTATTGATTATGATAATGTAAGAAAAATAGCTCATGAAGTTAAGCCTAAGCTAATAGTAGCAGGGGCAAGTGCTTATCCTAGAGCAATTGATTTTAAGAAATTTAGAGAAATAGCTGATGAAGTGGGAGCATTGTTAATGGTTGATATGGCTCATATTGCAGGTCTAGTTGCAGCGGGACTTCATGAAAATCCATGTGAAGTAGCAGATTTTGTAACGAGTACAACTCATAAAACTTTAAGAGGACCTCGTGGAGGAATAATTCTTTGCAAAGAAAAATATGCAAAAGCCATAGATAAAGCCATATTCCCAGGAACTCAAGGTGGTCCACTAGAACACATAATTGCATCTAAGGCTGTTTGCTTTAAAGAAGCTTTAAGCGAGGAATTTAAAGAATATCAGACTCAAGTGGTGAAAAACTGTAAGAAGTTAGCTGAAGAGCTTATGAAAAGAGATTTTAAATTATTAACTGGCGGAACAGATAATCATTTAATTTTGCTAGATTTAACTAATAAAAAAATAACAGGTAAAGAGGCTGAAAAAAGATTAGATGAAGCCTATATTACTACAAATAAAAATGCAATTCCTTTTGATCCAAATGGAGCTCATATAACTAGTGGAATAAGAGTGGGTACTGCAGCAGTTACTACAAGAGGAATGAACGAGGAAGACATGACAGTTATTGCTGAGGCAATTGACTTGTGCTTGACTTATGATTTGGAAGATAAGGCTAGAGATTTAGTTGTTGGACTTACAGAAAAATATCCTTTATATGATGAATATAATTTGATGGACTAATAATAGTTTAAAATTATATATAAAATAATGAGGGAGTATATCAACCAAGATATACCCCCTTTATTATGCTAAAAATCATTAAAAAATAATAAAGTAGAAGCTATAATAAACTGACCCGTGTAATAAGTAATTAAATTTATTGCAGACAAATATTTTTTAGCATATTTATTAAATAATATAAAACATAAGACTAGATCAGATAATATAAACAATAAAGCACCAATTAAAAGTAAATATGTTCCTATATCAAACCTTAACAAAAATACCAGTTTTATAGACTCAAAAGTCATCAAACAGATGATAAATGAATAAATACTGGCAGGTAAAAGCATATTTTTAAAGTCTATATTTTTATTTGATTTCAATATAGTCATAGCTATAAATGCCAAAGTTAAAGCAACTAGTAAATCAAGTATATTAAAAGACCCTAAATGAGTAAAAGCTAAAATATACATTACATGAGTTATTGAAAAACTAACAAGTCCATACAGAAAAAATTTGTTCAAGGAGCCGTCATGATGATTTACTTTAAGTGCAAGGAACATATCTCCAAATAAAGAAAAAAATAAACCAATTATTAATAATATAAAGTAATAATAATCTCCTGGTGATTTAATATAAGATATTACTGCTGTAAAAATGAATAAAATACTAGTAGTAGTTTTAAAAATAAATGCGTAATTTTTCCTTGGATTATAGGTGAAATAGATTAGTGAAAATAGTGATAGAAAAAATAATATTAAATTTAT
>NZ_JANKBY010000444.1:0-2367 GCF_024621905.1 Terrisporobacter muris | reverse complement strand
TATAAATATAACTTCACTTATAAATAATGATGGCAAAAATCATGTTGTACCTATTCCAAACAGTGTTATGGTTTGTATTACAGTCCACTTTATTGTCTCTATTGAAGGACTTAAAAATATTTCAAATACTATATTTACTAAACAAAACATTAAATATGGTATTAATATGGACTTTATTCTTCTTAAAAGTAAGCTAAAAAAACTTTATTTATACTATCTTTATAATACAATAAAGCGCCTGATATTATAAAGAATAATGGTACATGAAATGAATATATCCAATTAATAAAAGCATTATTACTTTCGTAGATATGACCAATTACTACACCTAAAAGTGCAAATCCTCTTGCATTATCTAAATAATACAACCTGTTTTTATTATTCAAGATATCACCTCTACAATAAATTATATTTATTTATAAATACAAATGATATTATACCAAGGTTGTATATTTTTAGTTATAGAATCTATTTTTTTATCGAATTTAATACATTGTTAAATTTTATTCTGTATTTTATGTAAGCATATCTGTAACTCAAGCACTATTATTATATATTTTTCCTGAAGATGGTATAATTCACTTATATTATCTTTTCATGAAGAGGGGGGTAGCTATGGCAATATTAGCATATTCGATGTGTTTATTATCTATATTTTATATGATTTATAGCCTTAAAAATAATGGTAAAGATACATTTAATTTAACGCCTTATAAAATAGACGTAAATAAATTGGATTTAGAAAAAGAAGAAATGATAGTTAAGATATTAAGAGTTCAATATATGCAAATTGCAATGTTAATAGTAACTAATATGGTTATAGAAATTTTAGCTATAATTAATGGCTGGGATAAAAACATTTCAGTAGCTCTTTGTATGATTTTAATGTTTGTAATTTTCTATCAAGTTTATATAAACAAAAGAATAAAAAATATATTAGGGTAATTATATAGCCATAATGGTAATGTTAATAAACTGTAAAATTAGTAGGAGCAATTGGATATATTTTAATTTCTAAATTGGTTTTATGGGTATCAATTGTTGTTTTGATTGGATACTTTGTTAAAGTTAATGTTACTTTTAGATTTGATAAGTATAAAATAGATTTGGATGTATAGCATATAAAATCAGTGGCTTTTTTTGATATAATTAAGGGGAAAATAATAATCTGACAGGAGAGTTAATATGAAAATAAGGGAATATAAATCAAGTGATTGTAATGAAGTTGCTGACTTGTTTTATAATACTGTTCATTGCATTTATACAGAGAATCAGTTAAATGTATGGCCCACAGGAAATTGGAAAATAGAATGGTAATCGGATGTTTATTTGCTTATTTAGTATTAAAATTACACGATAAAGAAAATATTATAATTGATTCTTAATGCTCAAATAAATCTAATAGCTACTATTAGGTAAAAAGCAGATCTTTCTTACATTATTGTAAATTGTGCTAAGTAATTAAATAATATATAATGTGTAAAAAGTGGAAATTTAAAATTTGATATATTAGGGGAGGTTTTTATGATTACTGTTACATTGGAGTTATTCTTTCAAATAATAAATACAATACTTTTAATATTTGCTTTAATTTTAGGATATAAACTTATTTGTTATTTTAGCGATTTTTTATGCAAAATAGCTAGAACTAATACGAAAAAAAATAAGAATAATTAGTTATAAACTTCATTATACAGTAATGTTAATATACAATGTAGTAATTATTTATTAGACAACAATTTAAGGGAGAGTATAATGAAGAAAATTATAATACTTATTAGTGCAATATTGACAATTATATATAATAGGATATACCGATAAAGATATAGTTTTTAATAATGATGAGGAAATATTAGAATATCTCAATGAAAATGACTCTATGAATGAGATGGGAAAAGAAAATCTATCTATTATAGATACAATACACATTGATGATTCTAAAATAGTAATTCTCTTATCAGATACTGTACAAGGGTATATTGTATGTGAAAAAAATGAAAAAGGAAATTATGTAATGACTGATAATACGATGCAAGGTATAGAGTCAAATGGTCTTGGAGTAACTGATTTTTTAGTTAGATATAATCTTAATAAAGGATTAGAAAATAGTGATTTGGCTTATATAGTTATATCTGATGGAAGCAAGGTCTCTAGTGTAGACATGTCAGTAAATAATCGCATATCTAATAAAAAGTTAGAAACAGGCACTACATCTGTAACTTTGCTTAATATGAGATTGATAAATTCTAATTCACCAATGTTATATAATGCGAAATAAAAGGGAGGTAAAAATATGTGGATAATATTCGGGGGTATTGCCATAGTGGCTACTTTTTTAAATCTTTATATGTATAAAGTAGGAAAAAA
>NZ_JANKBY010000443.1:0-2384 GCF_024621905.1 Terrisporobacter muris | reverse complement strand
TTGTATATATTACTAGAAATATATGAAATATGAAGGAGATAAAATGAGAAAAGTAGAATTATTAGCCCCCGCTGGTGATTTAGAAAAATTAAAAATAGCATTTGAATATGGAGCAGATGCAGTTTATATAGGTGGAGAAATTTTTGGGATGAGATCAGCAGCCAAGAATTTTACTAAGGAAAATATGATAGAGGGTGTAAACTTCGCCCACGAAAGAAACAAGAAAGTTTTTGTTACTTGCAATATAATACCTAGAAGTGAAGATTTAGAATTACTTAGAAATTATTTATTAGAGTTAGATGAGATTGGAGTAGATGCTGTAATAGTATCAGATCCAGGCGTGTTTAAAATAGTAAGAGAAACTATACCTAACATGGAAATTCATATAAGTACTCAAGCAAGTACAACAAACTATACTGCTGCAAACTTCTGGTATAACCAAGGAGCTCAAAGAATAGTAACAGCAAGAGAGCTATCTTTTGAAGAAACGAAAGAAATAAGAGAACATATTCCACAGGATATGGATATAGAGGCATTTGTACACGGAGCAATGTGTATGTCTTATTCAGGGAAATGTACAATAAGTAATTATACGACAGGAAGAGATGCAAACAAAGGTTCATGTGCTCAATCTTGTAGATGGAAGTACACTTTAATGGAAGAAAATAATGGTGAGTATACTCCTGTAGTAGATGATATAGATCCAGAATTCTTCTTTAATACTAAAGATTTATGCATGATAGAGTATATACCACAAATTTTTGACAGTGGAATTACTTCTTTAAAAATAGAAGGAAGAATGAAAACAGCTTATTATGTAGCAACTACAGTAAGAGCTTATAGAATGGCTATAGATGAATACTACAAAGATCCTAAAAATTGGAAGTTTAATCCTATTTGGTTGGAAGAGCTGAAAAAAGGAAGTCATAGAGATTACTCTACAGGATTTTTCTTAAATAGACCTGATGAAAATTCTAATAATTATAAATCAGCTTCTTATATAAGAAATTATGATTTTATAGGATTAGTCAAAGGTTATGAAGAAGAAACTGGATTATATATAGTTGAGCAAAGAAATAAAATGTATGTAGGAGATAAAATTGAAGTTATAGGACCTTACAAAGATACAATGTTTACGACAATAGAAGAAATGTATGATGAAGATGGAAATCCGATTGAATCAGCACCTCATGCAAGACAAATAGTCAAAATGAAGGTTACAATAAAGCTAGAAGAAAATTATATATTAAGAAAGCCTATAGAAAAAACAAGAATTTTATAGATATTTATTAAGGAAGTGAGAGTATAAATGATTATAGGAAGAAATGACAAATGTTGGTGTGGAAGTGGCGAAAAATATAAAAAATGCCATATGAAATTTGATGAAAAATTAAAAGAATTTAAATCAAAAGGTTATGAAGTACCACATAGAAGTTTAATAAAAAATCAAGAACAAATAGAAAAAATAAAAGCAAGTGCTAAAATAAATAATGAAATATTAGACTTAGTTGGAAAAGAGATAAAAGCAGGTATGACTACTGAAGAAATTGATAAAATAGTTCATGACTATACAATTTCACAAGGAGCTGTACCAGCACCACTAGGATACAGTGGATTTCCTAAAAGTTGTTGTACATCAGTAAATGATCAAATATGTCATGGTATACCAGATGGATATGTTTTAAAAGATGGGGATATAGTAAATGTTGATGTTTCTACCATATTAGACGGATATTATTCAGATGCATCTAGAATGTATATGATAGGTGAAGTATCTGATAATGCTAAGAAATTAGTTGAAGTTACCAAAGAATGTATGATAAAAGGTATAGAAGCTGTTAAACCATGGACTAGACTTGGTAATGTTGGATACACAATAGAGCAACTTGCAAAATCTAATGGATACTCTGTAGTTAGAGAATTTGGAGGACATGGTATAGGATTAGACTTCCATGAAGACCCATTTGTATTCCACTATGGTACAAGAGAAGAAGGAATGCTTATGGTTCCAGGAATGATATTTACTATAGAGCCAATGATAAATGAAGGGCACCATGAACTATATATAGATGCAGATAATGGTTGGACATCTTATACTGATGATGGAAAACTTTCTGCACAATGGGAAAATATGATACTTGTAACTGAAGATGGATGTGAAATATTAGCATATTAAATAGTAAAAGAACACTTATATAAGTGTTCTTTTTTTATATAAGGATATTATAGTGCTTTTAAATTTGTTTAAAACTCGTGAAGGTACGTGATATTATTCTCAATCTTAATGAAATGAAGTGTAGCGCTCACTCAGTGGCTTGAGCCAAGTAAATTTTTTATTGTAGGGAGATTATGAAACCTTTGAATAGTGAAATTTTATATGAATT
>NZ_JANKBY010000442.1:0-2388 GCF_024621905.1 Terrisporobacter muris | reverse complement strand
TATATTTATAGTATATATAAAAGTAGGAGATGTCAACTTAAAGGATATGTATAACTTTAATAGTAAAATTAAAATCATTGATATGTAGAAAATATTGAGTGAATGATTTTAAATTTTTTATTTCAAGATATTTTGATAAAAATTAATAAAAAATGAAGAGTAATAAGTTTTCTAAGTAAATCACTAGTCTTTACAATGATTGTTGACCTAGCTGAGAGAAAAAATATAGCTATGATTGCAGTAGCAATTATTAATTAATTTGAGGGAACTTATGTAGTATCAAATACTATAAAAAATTACTCCAGATATTGAAGGAATATTAAAACTATATAAACTCAGTAACAATGATTATAAAAAGTAAAATTGCTAATAGAAGATCTTATTAAGACCCTATTGTAAGAATATACTAATAATAGTACAATAAATATACTTATTAAAAATGTATTTTAAGGAGAGAACATTATGACTGAAGAAAATAGTTTCATATATTGCTCAAAATGTGGAAAGAAAAGCTCAAAAGATGCTAAGTTTTGCACAAATTGTGGAAATAAATTAACAACTATAGAAGATAGTATAAAAAGCACTACTGAAAATATTAAAGATGTTATAAAAAACAACGAAACATATAAAAGCTTCACAGATACTAGTTATGATGAAAATTCGAGAGCTGACTTTAACAATAAAGATATGGTTAATTTTATTCAAAAGAAAGTAGAATATTATATACCAAAATTTAAGGATATACAAGAATCATATAAATCTACTAGTTGGAACTGGGCAGCATTTTTCTTTAATTCGTGGTGGTTTTTATATAGAAAAATGTATGCTATAGGATTTGGAATTATTATAGCAGATATAGTGATTGGATCAGTTATACCATATTTATCACTAGTAGCTAGTATAGCTATAGCAGTAATTTCAGGATTATATGGAAACATAACTTACTTAAAACACATACAAAAACAACTGGATTCTCTTAGAAACATGGATGAAGATATTAAACAAAGATTAATATTAAATAAAGGTGGCGTTAATATAGTAATTCCTGTAATATTAGCTATAATTACCATAGTAATTTTCTTACTAATAAGTGCGTTAGGGGCATTTTTCTTTATGTTTACTTCTCCGTATTATTATTAAAATTAGATAATTATGAAATACACATGGACATTTATGTTTATGTGTATTTTTTCACTAAAAAATATTGAATGAAGTTGGTAATATAGTTATTTAAATGAGTAACTTCAATATAAAGAGCATAGAGATTATTATTTTAGGAAATTTATAACTCTATGCTCTTTTATTTATAAATAGATTATTTGAAGAAAAATGAGTATTATATTATAGATTTTCTAAATCAGATAAAGTAAAATCATCTAATTTGCCTTTGCTATGAAAATAAGAAACTAGCTTTGAAGGCTCATTTATAATTAATTCATTAGGCAAATCAATTTCTTTAAGTGTATTTATTGAGAATTCATAATTAGCTATATCAACACAAATATGAGCATCAGATGTAAGTATAATTTTTGCATCATATTTTTTACAAAGATTGACAATTACTAGCACTTCCATTTCTAGAAACACCCTTAATAGAGCAATTATTAATTTCTATTAAAATATCTTTATCAACAGCTAACTTTATAATCTTTTCATAATCAATAGGATAATTTGGATTACCAAGGTGACCTAAACTTATTAAGTTATCAACTTTATTAATAGCATTTATCAAAGCATTAGTATTATTTTCTAATGAATTTGGTGGGAAAACAGGTTCATGGAATGACAAAATAAAATAGTCTAGTCTAGGAATAACAAAAGGCTCTATATTGATATTTCCATTAGTATCAAGGATATTAGAGCCTCGCATCCTCTTAATATTAAAACATTTAGAATATATGACTGGGGAAGGGATAGAGAAACGCATATAGAAAAATCTTTGGATATGATAGATTATAAGTGTGAAAATAAAGCAGGAAAAATAGAAAATTTTAAAAGATTAGAGACACCATATTTTACAGTTAAAAAAATAGAAGTAAACGGAGAATATAACGATAAGAGTGATACAGAGGTATGTTCATACACAGTTATAAGTGGTGAGGGTAAAATAATTTGGTGAGATTATTGTGAAGAGATGAATGAGAGAACTATTTATATAAAAAAGGAACTATTTATAAAATACAAGGAAAACTTCAACTAATAAAGTCTTATGTATAATATGGACTTAGAATTAAATATTTATATTTATGTGTATTTTTTATTGAAAAATATCGAATATAGCTGATTTTAATTATATTGCCAATGAAAAAATTAACAATCTAATTATTTCGAGGATTTAGGATACTATTAAAAATTATAAAAGTAGGAATTGTTTGGAAAAGTTTTATT
>NZ_JANKBY010000441.1:0-2389 GCF_024621905.1 Terrisporobacter muris | reverse complement strand
ATTATATAAATTTAAAGTGAGATAAACTAAAAGATATACAATTGCAATAAAAGATATCATATACTGCTTCTTTTTGCTTATTTTAGAAAAAATCTTATCAATAAGCATATAGTCACATGTATTAAAAATAATTAAAATAAAAGTAAAAATAACAATTGATATTGCAAACAAAACAGCAGCACCTGCAGACACAATAGCACCTCCTAAAAAACATATATTATATGAATACATTAACAAATATCCAAACAAATCGATTGATATTAGTTCCAGTATCAGATGTACATACAAAAGAAATATTTCGAACTAAGAAAGCATCAATATAAGATGCTTTTTTTAGTATTAAAAGATATGGATATGTTGGACAATTATGAGATAAGTTTAACACAATAAGTTGAAATTTTGGAAAAAAGTTACAAAAATGTCATAAAAGTTACGAAAAAGTTACAAAAAATATTTTTAAAATATGTAAATTATGCTATACTATGTAACATAAAGTAATTAATTCCAATAGGATGTATACTTTTGTATAAATTTATATTTTGGAGGAGAATAAAATTATGAGTATAAGTAAAAATTACATAATGGCAGGAATGCTAGCTTCAGCACTTGTTGTACCACTATCAGATGTAACAGATTCTCATGCATCTGAAATAAGAGTAACTACGGCTAGAGTTCATTTTAGAACTGGAGCTGGTACAAATTATAGTTCTATGGGTGTATTAGATGAGGGAACAAAAGTTACTTATCTATCATCAAGTGGAAACTGGACAAAAGTCCAATATAATTCTAAAACTGGCTATATATGCAGTGATTACCTTGAAAAAGAACAATCAACTTCAACAACAAGCACTATGTATGTAACACCAGATGTTGGACTAAACGTAAGAAAAGGTCCAGGTACAAGTTATTCAAAAATAACAAAATTATCAAAAGGAACAGCAGTAACTGTACATTCAACAAGTAATGGATGGAGTAAAATAACAGCAAATGGAGTAGAAGGATATGTTTCAAGTGAATACTTAAGCAGTAAAAAACCATCTAGTTCAAATGGATCAACTTCAACAACAAAAACTATGTATGTAACACCAGATGTTGGATTAAACGTAAGAAAAGGTCCAGGTACAAGTTATTCAAAAATAACAAAATTATCAAAAGGAACAGCAGTAACTGTACATTCAACAAGTAATGGATGGAGTAAAATAACAGCAAATGGAGTAGAAGGATATGTTTCAAGTGAATACTTAAGCAGTAAAAAACCATCTACTGGTTCATCAGATTCATCTAATTCATCTGGTTCAACTAGTTCATCAGTAAATGCAGTTTTAAACCTTGCAGCTAAGCAATTAGGGAAACCTTATGTTTGGGGAGCACAGGGACCAAGTTCATTTGACTGTTCAGGACTTACATACTATGTATATAAAAATGCAGCTGGCGTAACACTACCGAGAGTATCATCAGACCAAAGTCGATATGGTACTACTGTAAGTAAAAGTAACTTAAAAGCAGGAGACTTAGTATTCTTTGACACTAGTGGATCTAACAATGGCGCAGTATCACATGTTGGTATATATGTTGGAAATGGAGAGATGATTCACGCATCTTCATCAAAGGAGAAAATAGTACAAGTTAGTATAGAAACTTCTTACTGGAATAATGCATATGTAAGAGCAAAAAGAGTTTTATAATACTAACTATAAATTAGAAAGTGATTGATTATAAAGGACATATTAAATATGTATTGTACCCCAATTGTTGGACCAAGATTCTAACAGTTGGGGTACTTTTATGTAGATATAAAGAGCGTGATATGAAATTACAAGTTAGATAAAATGTAAATAAATATAATATATTTAAAATATTTATGATATTATTGAACTTGAAAAGGAATTAAACTGTTATTATAAAGCTGGAGCAACAAAAGTTTATCTTCTCCAAATAGGATAGTAGTAGGTTCAGCAGGGGTTAAATATGTTCCTAATAAAAATGTTGAGGTTTGCTATGGATTAAGTGAAAAGTCTGAGCGTAATGTATATATGACAGAAGCTGTTAAATCAATGTGTGAATGGGCATTAAAGTAAAATAGTGTTATAAGTATAATTGCTGAAGCTGATTTAGAATACTTCTACATGCCCCAAAATAGGACAATACGAGAAAAAATACTTATTGATTTGGAAATTATTAACTTAGATATTTTAGATGAGGGGTTTTATGAATATCAAGATGATTTAGAAGTGATGGTAAAGAACTATATTGTAGAACATAAAGATATCCTTATAAATCTGTCATTGAAGACTATTCCAAGGATGATTTAAAAATGGTATTAGAAATGTTAAAAAAAGTAGGTTTAGATGATTATAGTTATAGAAGTTTTTCTAACTTGTCAGGAGGA
>NZ_JANKBY010000440.1:0-2405 GCF_024621905.1 Terrisporobacter muris | reverse complement strand
TAACTTGTTCCAGTTAATTTCTTATATATCCTACTAATTATATAATAAGTAGTTATATCTATTTAGATTAATCATCTAAATAGACTATATTATAATTAAGCAGCTACTTCTTTATCTACTTTTGTTCCTTTTTTATTTAATACGTCCATAGCTTTTATAGCAGATAATATACCAACATAAGCTAATATAACAGCTCCTACTATTGCCCACCAAGCTACTCCATATCCCATTTTATCAACTACTATACCAAATATTGATGAACCAGCAGCAAATCCTACACCGAATACTAATTGTACCATACCCAATACACCAGCATATTCTTTGTTACCAAATAATTTACCAACAAGTAAAGCAGGACCTATTGTATAAGCGAATATTGATAAACCTTTTGCTACTGCGAATACATAAGCAAGAGGAGTTACATCTATTGCAAATATTAATGATAAATTAGATATTAAAACTATTACACCAGCTATTCCCATAGCTTTGAATGGTCCTATTTTATCGAATAAGTTACCACCAACTATAGTCCCCCCAAGAGAGCATATAGCGAATATAGATCCTATTATTCCTGTATTTACAGCTTCATTTAAATGTAAGTAAGCTGGATATTGTACTGATAATGCTGCCACATATATACCAACAAAGAAGAATCCACCAGCAAGGAATTTGAATCCTTTAGTTTTCATAGCTTCAGCAACAGTGTATCCCCAGCTTAAGCCTTCTTCCTTATTATCTTCTTCAGAACCTTTAGCTCTTACAACTTCTGAAGCATCTTTTGGCATTCTTAACATGAACAGTATTATTGGTAAGGCTACTACTAAGCCTACAAGACCAAATATTAAGTACGCTTGTTTAAATCCAACAGCTTTTATTAAAGCAACTGATGAACCTTGTAAGAATATATTTCCTATAGATCCCCCAGCCATAGCTGTAGATAAAGCTTTACCTTTACTTGCTTCATCGAACCAAGCATTTATTAATAGAGGTATACCTAATGCAGATATTATAGCAGCACCTATTTGCATTATACCTGCTATTAAGTAGTATTGCCATGGAGCTGTTGCTATTGAGAAAGCAGCAAAACCACCACAACCTAATATAGCACCTGCTATGTATAAAGGCTTAAGGCTAAACTTTTTAAATAAACCACCAACTATTGGTGAACCTATAGCTGAAACTAAAGTTCCTATAGTGAATATTAAAGAAAAACTTGCCATACTAAAACCTAATGCTTTGTCACTAACTACGTAGTACATGAATTGCGGTTGTAAGTTAGCTAAAACACCATAAGGTATTGCTTGTATAAGCATACATGCTATAACAACTTTCCAACCAGCAACAATTTTTTTGTTTGAATTACTCATCGAATTCTCTCCTTTTGTTGTAAATATATAATTGCTGTACTGATAAATTAAGTATAACGATTTCAAATATTAAATTAAATATTATAAATTAATTTTCAGCACCAATACATAGTAGCACTGTAGCAGAGAAAAAACAAGGAAAACTTGTCGTACTATAAATTTATTTGTCGATTTTTCTACATTTATCTATGATGATTACACAATTTTTATAGTAGAATTTAAATATTAATTTACTTTTTATTTTAAATTACTTTAATATTTGTCATATAATTTATCTAATAATTTCTAGCTATTTCTTAGCTATTTTAGCTTAGCTAAGATTAAGTCATATTTCTTTTCATATTCAGATTTTTTATAAGGATTAGTCTCCACACATAACATGGAAATTACATAACTCATTTCATTTTCTAAGGATAAAGTTTCATCTTTATTTTTATGATTAAATGTTTTCAATTTTTTATTGCCTTCATTTTCTATATACTTACTATAATCTCCGTTAAACTCTTCAATTTGCTGATTTTTAATTTCAATAATACAGTCACATATTTTATATATAAAGGCTCTATCATGTGATACTATAAGCATGGTTTTATCTGTATTTTTTTAAGATTCCTCAAGGGCTTCTAGGTAAATCTAATATTTCAAATTTATCTATATCTAATATTAATTCATCCAAATAATACTTTTTAGATTTTCTATATTTACTAATTGCATAAAAAAATCCCTCCTCATTTGTACTCAAATATAAGGAGAGACTATTATAATAACAGGCACACTAAAAAAGTTAGCAAACTAATATAAAAAGCAAATGGAATTTCCTTCTCTACATATTATTGCATTACTAAATATTTTATAATTTACTCTCCTTAATTTAAGCACTATAAATACACCTATTAATATAGGCTTTTAAAATTTATGATACTTTTATTTTAAAGGTAAATTATAACTTCATTTTGATTTTATCCGTACCCTTTAATTTTTTATTTTTCAATAGAATTTTATCATGTTTAATTTTTAATATCAATTACTAATAAATTT
>NZ_JANKBY010000043.1:0-18361 GCF_024621905.1 Terrisporobacter muris | reverse complement strand
TTCTGGATGGTATAAGGTTGAGTACAAAGGTGTTACTGGTTATGTTTCTAGCAAATATGTTAATTTAAATGGTAATAATTCAGATGAGAATACCAATGATAAACCTTCTACTTCTACACAAAAAGGTGTTACTACTGCCAATGTTAACTTTAGGAACAGTGCTTCTACTTCTTCTAGTATTATAACTACTATTCCTAAAAATACTACTATTGAGATTATAGATAAATCTATTTCTGGATGGTATAAGGTTGAGTACAAAGGTGTTACTGGTTATGTTTCTAGCAAATATGTTAATTTAAATGGTAATAATTCAGATGAGAATACCAATGATAAACCTTCTACTTCTACACAAAAAGGTATCACTACTGCTAATGTTAATTTTAGGAAAAGTGCTTCTACTTCTTCTAGTATTATAGCTACTATTCCTAAGAATACTTCTATTCAGGTTATTAGCAAATCTACTTCTGGGTGGTATAAGGTTGAGTACAAAGGTAATACTGGTTATGTCTCTAGTAAGTATGTTACTCTAGATAACAATGATGACAAGCCTTCTACTTCTACGCAAAAAGGCATCACTACTGATAATGTTAACTTTAGGAAAAGTGCTTCTACTTCGTCTAGTATTATAGCTACTATTCCTAAGAATACTTCTATTGAGATTATAGATAAATCTACTTCTGGATGGTATAAAATTAAGTACAAAGGCAATACAGGATATGTTTCTAGTAAATATGTTACTCTAAATGGCAATAATAATAAACCTTCTACTTCTACACAAAAAGGTGTTACTAATGCTAATCTTAATATTAGGAAAAGTGCCTCTACTTCTTCTAGTATTTTAGCTACTATTCCTAAAAATACTACTATTGAGATTACTAGTAAATTGTCTTCCGGATGGTATAAAGTTAAGTACAAAGGTCTTACAGGATATGTTTCGGGGCAATATGTAAAAATATAAAGGAGTATTTCTACTCCTTTTTCTTTATTCTAAAATTATTGGACAAACACGATCTACTGGTGTTTTGGCACCCTCTTTATTATCTCTGCCATTTCTATAAAAATCAGCAGCTGACTCAAATAAAACATATAGTAAGTTATCACTTCCAATAAATATATTCTCACTGGCTGGCGGTGCTATTACCGTTTTTATTGGGTCATATAATTTAGCACAATACACATTTTCTTTTACAGTATATTTAGGCATATCATATACATATATTTTTGAATCATTATTTCTACCACCAGACTGTGATAATATTACTCTGCTTGATTTATCAAATACCATTCCTTGTATTTTTTCAGGTATTTCAATTCTATACTTTGCTGTAAGTTCCAAATTTAAAGAGTTTACCTCTGATATATCATATCCATAAACATAGGTGTTATCTTTCTTTTTATATTGTCCTACCCATAGTATCTCCTTTGAATATGTGGCAAAGGATGCTACAACATTACCTCCTTCTGCTGTCTTAACTTCGTATTTATCACATTGTATAAATGCGCCATCTTTTGCATAAGTTATTGAACTTAATAATATCTTTGATACTGTTGACTGATTTCCGTTTGCTACCCATACATTTTTTCCATCATAAGCTAATCCACCAACATGAGATTTACTATCGTATAAATATATGGTTTTTACAAGATTTCCTGTGGATTTGTTTATGACATAAATACATGAGTTTTTTTCCTTTTCCTTGTCATAAGCCGATATCAAGATATAGCTTCCTGTATCACACATTCCCTGCGGTACCATGGAACTATTTAGTCCTGGTATTATAAAGTTTTTATTTGGTGTATAATCAACTTTTGTAAAAAAGTCTGAATATGTGTTGTACGCATTTGATTTCTTTATGTCTCCCACAACACTTTCCTGATTGTATATCAGTGATGTTGTTGAGTCTATTAATCCATAAGATGATTGAACTTTATAAGTTAATATAATTGTAACTATTATAGTCATGATTATTGTGATTTTCTTTTTTGTCACTGATCTTATTCATCTCCAACTTGTCTTTAGTAGTTTATAATTTTTAAGTTCCGCAATAAGTTCTATATGGTAAATCTGATGGTTCAGCCAACTCTGTGTACTCATCCATCTCTTCTTTGTATTCATAAGGATTACTAAGTATAGAAAGTAATTTTTCCATAACTGTGAAATCTCCATTATCTGCTGATTTTAATGCTTCTTCCACTCTATGATTTCTTGGTATAACTACTGGATTTGATTTTTTCATAAGTTCATAAGCTTCATCTATAGATTCTTCTTGTCTTTCCAATCTTTCTTGCCAGTTTTTATGCCAATTAGTAAATTCAGATGTTGCAAACATTCCACTATTCATGTTTTTTCTATAAGTTAAAGATACAAAAGTATTTGTATAATCTTCTTTGTATTTTTCCATCATACTTAGTAAGTCTTCTATTATAGCCTTATCCATAGGCTCTTCATTGAAAAATCCTAACTTATTTCTCATTTGTGAAAACCAGTATTTAAAATGTAAATCAGAAAACTTAAATATCTCTTTTTGTGCCAAATCTATGGCAACATCAACATCTTCGTTTATTAATGGAAGCAATGCTTCTGCAAGTCTACAAATATTCCAAGATGCCATACTAGGCTGATTTTTATAAGCATATCTTCCCTGTACATCAATAGAGCTAAATACAGTATCTGGATCATAAGTATTCATAAATGCACATGGTCCATAGTCTATACTTTCTCCACTAATAGTCATATTATCCGTATTCATAACACCATGAATAAATCCGACACATAACCATTTAGATACTAAACTTGCATGAGCTTTTATTACCTCTTTTAGAAAACTCAGATATTTATTTTCATCATTTCTCACATAAGGATAATGTGTCTCTATGGCATAGTCAGCCAATTTTTTCACTTCTTCTTTTCCCAAGTAGTTGGATGCATATTCAAAAGTTCCAAATCTAAGATGACTGGAAGCAACCCTAGTAAGTATTGCCCCTTCTTTAACATATTCTCTGTAAACTTTTTCTCCTGTTTTCACCACTGCCAAACTACGAGTTGTTGGTATTTTCAGATTATACATGGCTTCGCTTATTATATACTCACGAAGCATAGGTCCAAGCACTGCCCTTCCATCCCCTCCACGAGAATAAGGTGTTCTTCCACTTCCTTTTAGTTGGATATCAAACTTTTTATAACTTTCTCCCGTAATGTTTATGCCAGTATCTACTTTTTGTTCACCAATTAGAACTGCTCTTCCATCTCCTAGCATGGTGAAATGTCCAAATTGATGACCACTATAAGCTTGAGCAATGCAAGCTCCGCCTTCAGCTTTCTTATTTCCTGCTAAAATCTCTACACCTTCTTTGCTTTTCAGTGCTTCCACGTTTAAATTCAAAGCCTTTGCTAAGGGTTCGTTAAGAATAATGAGCTCTGGTTTTCTCACAGGACTTAACTTTATTTCACTATAAAAAGGCTTTGGTAAATCCTTATAAGTGTTATGAAAGTTCCAACCTATATTATTTATTTGCTTTCCCTCCGACATTTTTCTACCTCCTTCTATTTATATTCTCTATGCAAAACTTGTCTTTTCCTTAGATTATGTAATTAGTTATAAATTATTTATACCCAAAATAAAATAAAGAACTCTCTAAGCCAAGATTACTCAATCGACTTAAAGAGTTCCTCTTCATTTATATATGGTATTTTAACTTCAAAAATAGTACTTTCATTATCACTAGTAGCGCAAATAATTCCATCATGAGCTTCTATGATATTTTTAGTAATAGCAAGTCCCAAACCTGAACCACCTTGGAATGTATTTCTGGATTTTTCAACTCTATAAAATCTATCAAATATATGAGGTAAATCAACTACTGGAATTTGCTCACCGTAGTTTATCACTTGTACTGTCACCATTTCACCTTCTATGAACACTTTTATATCTACGTAATATCCATCTTTTCCATATCTCATGGCATTTGTAATAAGATTTTCAAAAGCCCTTACCAGCTTAATTGGATCAGCATTGATCATTATTTTTTCCACAGAAAAGTCTATTCTACACTTCATATTTGCTTGTCTAAATTGAATTTCAAACTGAGAAACTAACTGACCTATTAGTTCTACTAAGTTTAATTCAAACTTATTAAAATTAATCGTCCTATTTTGCATTTTAGTAAGTTCAAATAAATCATTAATCAATATATTTAAGTTTAAAGATTTGTCATAAGCTATATCTACATAATACATCAGCTCCACTTCATCTTTGTATTTGCCTTCTTCTATAAGATTCAAATATCCAATTATAGAGGTCAGTGGTGTTCTTAAATCATGAGACACATTTGTTATTAAATCAGTTTTTGTTTGTTGAGCTTTTCTTTCTTCCACAGTTATATTTTTCAATTGTTCAACTATATTATTAATATTTTCCGCTACTTGATTAATATCTCCCCTTGATTTCACTTCAATTTTTTTGTCCAAATCTCCTTTTGACATTTCTTCCACATTATCCACTAATAATGATATATTTTTATATTTTTTATAAGTAATAAGTGAGTATATTGAAAGAAACATTAAAGCTCCTATAACAGTATATATAGCATCTCCAAAGTAATTATTTTTTATGGTCATAAATAATCTTATTATTTGATTAAATGTGGGATATCTAAAACTATTGTATAAATCATAAGACCAAGTAAATAAAAGCCAATACATAATAATACTTAACAGTCCACTTAAAATGAATTCAAAAAAGCTTCTTACTATATACTTAAAAATTCTACCTCTATTTTTCAACTTTATAACCAACTCCCCACACAGTCTGAATTATTTTGTTTCCCTCTATATACTTTTCTAACTTTTCTCTTATCCTACTCATGTGCACCATTACTGTGTTGTTTGAGCCAAAGTAATCTTCCTTCCAAACTTTTGTGAAGATTTCTTCTGAGCTAAAAACCTTACCTCTGTTACTCCCTAGTAAATATAAAATGTCAAACTCCCTAGCTGTAAAAGGGATTTCAACATCATCAACTTTTACAGTTCTATCGTTTTTATCTATAGTCAAATTTTCAATATTTATAATGTTGTCCTCTTTGTTCATATTGCTAAAATAATAAGCTCTTCTAAGGAGCGCCTTCACCCTGACTGACAGCTCCAATGGGTTAAAAGGTTTTGTTAAATAATCATCTGCTCCAGTCATAATTCCTGCAATCTTGTCCATATCTTCAGATTTTGCACTTAGCATAAGGATAGGAATATTCAAATGTTCTCTAACCCTTCTACATACTTCCATTCCATCCATCTTCGGCATCATTATATCTAATATCATCAACTGAACTTCTTCTTTTGCTAAAACTTCAAGAGCTTCCTCTCCATTACTAGCTTTTAAAACAGTGTAACCTTCATTTTTTAAATATATTTCAATTAAATTCCTTATTTCCTTTTCATCATCAACTACAAGAATTTTACTTGACATAACTTCCTCCTTACTTTTACATTACACTATGTTAATGTATCTATCATAGAATCCACCTATAATAATAACAATATACGGAACTAATATGCAAATAGATAATATCTGTTCTTTTTTCATAAATTTTAATTCTATATTGATTTTCTTGTCAACTTCAGGAATCAAATTTTTAAACGCAAGTAATACTAAATAAGCTAGCATAGCTCCACTAGTATTAAGTATCAAATCATCAATATCTTCTATATCAATATAAAAACCACTCATAGGAGAAACCCCTGTTAGCGAAAATATAATAACCATGGTTATGGAAAATATGATAATACCTATATTATATAGGTAGGCTCCCATTTCATTTTTACATTTAACATGCATAAATATTATAATACTAATAAAAATTAAGCTTATTAAAATATCACGTCCTAATATTTGCACTATTATCTCATCCAAATTATCCTATCTTATTTAAGTACTCTTCTAAGGTAATATTTTTTTCATAAATTTTTTTTGCTACATCTTTGCCAACATACCTAATATGCCATGGCTCATAATTATACCCTGTAATATCTTCTTTTCCTTCTGGATAACGTAATATAAATCCAAACCTGTGAGCGTTATTTGCTAACCACTGTGCCTCTGGACTAGTTTTGTCAAAACATCTAGCTTCATTTGTCACATCAATTGATAATCCGCTTTGGTGCTCACTTTTTCCTGGCTTAGCCACATATTTATTAGCATAGTCTACACCTTTTGAACTAATCTCATCCTTAAGAACCCTAACCTGACTTTTGTATGATCTATATGCTGAAGAACCTATAAGGTTTATATTTTCTGACTTAGCTACTTGGAATAATTCTTCTAAAGCTTTTGCTGCAGTTTCATCCATATATCTTAATTCATCGCTAGTATCTCTTAAGAACTTAACATTGGGCTTAACCAAATTATCAGGTTCATAATCTAATCCCAACGGATTTTTTTTATTTACTAACATAAGGTATTTACTGCTGTTTGCACTAGCATTTGTACTTGTTTCACTTAGATAAGTATCTTTATGATTTGATAATCCTACTAAAGGATTTTTTCCTCCTATAAATGTAATCACACCTAAAACAACTATAATTCCTATAAATTTATTTTTTAATTTCATAATTTATCATCTCCTTTTCTATTACATAATAAAAAAGAATTATTAAGTAGTTTATAAGTAATTCTTAACTTTTGTTAAGAATTACATACACTTACAAAATTAACATCAAAAAAGAAGAACCACCAATTACATTTATCTTGGTGATTCTTCTTTTATATATTTAACAAGCATTACAATAACTTCTATTATGATATTTATTGTCCTTAGTTTTCTGTTTTTTAGCTTCTATTAGCTCTTCTAAAATTTGTTTATATTTACTATCATTCGTAACCCTTATATGACTTTCTATTAAATAAATATTATTAGTTTTGGGTCTTTTCTTTTTTATACTATTGTCAATAATAGTCTTTGACATTTCAAAACTTTGAAGATGGGTATGACCATTTTCAAATTCTTTTTTTGTGTTATATACTATGTAGCCTTTCTTAACCTTTAAAATAATATACTCTTTCTTTTCATAAACCTTTTCTGCTCCTGCTGTTTTATTACACCTGCTTTCACATTTTCCATTACTACCTTCAACATCATTTCTAATAGAATTAATAACTTTAAGCATAACAACAACACTCCAATTATTTTAAATTTTGAAATATCTTAAGATAATTGTATATTAAATTACTACATAATATGTTACATAAAAGTTAAATAGTATAATTTATCCTTAGTTTTTATAATAAAAAATTCGCTTCGCCTGAGCGACGTGTCGGCGAAACACTTCATGTCGTCAACAATCTATCTTTGCTTCGCTTCAGATACATCCGTTGCTCCATTTAAATAGACTATAAATCCTTAGCTTAATTTATTATGTTATTTTCAATTAAAATATGTTTTAATTTATCTACTACAATATCCAAATCTTTTTTATCATGAGTAGACATTATAGTCATTCTCAGTATGGATTTATTAAGGGGAACTGTTGGATATCTGATGGCTGGTATATAAATTCCATTTTCTAATAAACTTTTACTAATATTCATAGCCAAGTCCTCATCACCTATAAATATTGGTATTATTGGTGAGTCTCTATTTTCATCTGTTTCTATACCTATTTCATTTAATTTTTTATTTATGTATTTTATATTATTATTTAGCCTTTGCACTCTATCTGTGCTTGCTATTAATTCAAAACTCTTAATAGATCCATTTATTATCCCTGGAGATAAGGCTGTTGAAAATATAAAACTTCTCGCTTTATTTTTTAGATAGTCAATTATATATTCATCTGCACATACAAATCCACCCTCACTAGCTACAGCCTTACTTAAAGTTCCTATAGTTATATCTACTTTGCAGTTAAAATACTCACTACTTCCTCTGCCATTTTTACCTATTACTCCAGTGGCATGAGCATCATCTACCACAGTAAGAAGATTAAATGCTTTTGCTATTTTCACAATCTCAGGTATATTGGCTATATCTCCATCCATACTAAATACACTGTCCGTTACTATAATCCCTTTAGTTGGATTTATGGTAGATATTTTATCATATAAGTCTTCCATATTATTATGTTTGTACACTATAGTTTTTCCTTTTGCTAGTTTACATCCATCTATTATGCTTGCATGATTTAATTCATCACTAAATATATAATAATTTTCATCACAAATTGCGGAGATAACACCCACATTTGCCATATATCCTGTGTTAAATATAAGCGCTGCTTCACAATTTTTAAACTTAGCTATTTTTTCCTCTAGTTTTTTGTGTAAATCATAACTTCCCGTAGTAAGTCTTGATCCACCAGAACCTAAGCCAAATTCATTTATACCATCAATAGCTGCCTTTTTTACTTCTTCATTATTGGCTAGACCTAGGTAATTGTTAGAAGACATTAATAATATTTCTCTTCCATCAATTACAGTATATTTATCCTGTGATTTACTTAAATATCTCATTTCTCTATATAAATTTTTTTCTTTTATTATCTGTAATTTTTCTTTTATATCATTCATATAAGATTACTCCCTATAGATTTAAAAATTCTTCGTATGTCATGTATGTCTGTTGAGATATATTATTTCTTATTATGGTTTTAGACTTTTCTATATAATCTATACAATCTTGTACATTATCTAAAAATGAATCATATAAAAATATTCTTCCACCACTTTCATCTCCAAACTCTTTTAGATGAGGAATTCTCACGTAGCCATATTTTTTAGATGATATATATCCTGCTGTATAGTTTGGATCATCAGAGTAACAAATCTCTCCTATTATATATGGACAATTTATAACTTTAGTAGCAAGTGCCAAGGCCTCTATAAAATGAGTATTCTGTCCAGATTCTTTTGTTAATCTATCTGTATTAGAATTTTCAAAATCCATATAAGTAGCTCTAATACCTCTATCTTTGTCTGGTTCCAATCTTTCAAGAGTATTAATATCCAACAAAATTGCTCCTCTCATATGGGAAGTTTCCTTAAATATTTTCAGTATTTTATTTGATTTTTCGTCATCTATACCTAATTTGTTTAGCAAGTACTTGACGCATTTAAATCCCTGAATAGTATTTTCAACTTCTACTGTTGTCACTTTCAATGGTTCTAAAAAAATTATTTTTTCTTCATCAAGTTTTTCAATTTTTATATTTATATTCTCTGCCTTACCCTTAGAATGAGTTAATGCTCTTTTTATAAGCCTGCTAACTGCTGTTTCTAAATTATCCTCGTCTACTATGCTTTCTGCTCCCGATATATGTTTGTTATCTTTAGACGATCTCATTTTTATGCTATGTAATGCCATTTTCTCACCCTACTTTTATTATTTTTTCTTTAGATCTTATAAAGCTTTTATAAGGAGTTTTTTTCATTATGTTTTCTATTACTTTATAAATTAAGTATGAAGATATTAGTGTATATATCATTCCTGGAAATGCTGCCACTATTAACATTTTAAATGGCGTTCCGACTATGTTTGACATAACTATTCTACCTGCTATAGTTCCTATGGGACCTGCAATAGATACTACTAACAAACTTGGTCCTAGTATACCTATTATTCCACCACCTACTACTCTAAACGCCATGGCTACAATTATATTTAAAATTGTATGTGTACCCATGATTAAGTTTATAGTGCTGGCTATAACCCCTGCTGCTATATATCTTTTAAATCCAAAGGCCGCACATATTGCTATAGCTATTGGTGCTGACAGTTGGAACTCAGTCCCTGGTATAATACCTGGTATTTTAAAACTTCCTGATATAGCAATTATCACAGCTAATAAAGATATTAGAGTTAACTCTTTAGTCTTACTATTATTCATTTATTCCTATTCCTTTTTTATTATTAAAATATTCATTTATACTATCTCTTGCTGTTTCTACCATGAAATCTATTTCGCCTTCACTTATTACGAAAGGCGGCATGAAATAAACTATGTTGCCTAATGCTCTTAGTAAAACTCCTTTTTCCAGGGCTATTTTATAAATGTTGTATCCTACTCTTTTTTCACCTTCAAATGGTTCTTTAGTTTCTTTATCTTTTACTAATTCAATAGCACCAATCATTCCTATCTGACGGTATTCTCCCACATAAGGAATGTCTTTTATTACACTTTCAACTTTTCTTCTTAGATATTCACTTTTGTCTTTGTTAACATTTATAACATCATCATCTTCAAATATATTTAAAGTTTCCAATGCCACGCTACATCCCAATGGATTACCTGAATAACTGTGACTGTGTAAAAATGCCTTCATTGTATTATATTCATCATAAAATGCATCGTAAATTTTATTACTCATAAGTACTAATGAAAGTGGCATATATCCTGCTGTTAATCCTTTTGATAAGCACATTATGTCAGGTGATATATTGGCATGTTCACAAGCAAACATCTTGCCAGTTCTACCAAATCCTACTGCTATCTCATCTGCAATTAAGTTTATATCGTATTTATCGCATAACTCTCTTAGCTTCACTAAATATTTAGGTGAGTATATTTTCATTCCTGCTGCACATTGCACCATTGGCTCTATAACTATTGCACTTACTTCTTCATGAATTTCTGCTATGGTATTTTCCATATGAACAAAACATTCGCCATTGCAATTTTCTCTATTTTTATTAAATTCACATCTAAAACAATCAGGTCCCTTAACTGTTGTAGTTTCTAATAAAATTGGCTTATATATTTTGTTATATAAATCTACGTCTCCTATTGATAAAGCTCCTATTGTTTCACCATGATATGCATCTGATATGTTTACAAATTTAGTTTTTCTTGTTTTGCCAATTTGTTGATGATATTGAAAGCTTAATTTCAAAGCTATTTCTATGGCTGATGAACCATTATCACCAAAGAAAACTTTTTGTAATCTATCTGGAGTTAGATTTATGATTCTTTCACTAAGTTCTATGGCTGGCCTGTGAGTAAAGTTTGCAAATATAACATGTTCTAATGAATTTGACTGATTATATAAAGAATTGTTTATACGCTCATTGGCATGTCCAAATAGGTTAACCCACCATGAAGATACTGCATCTAAGTATTTTTTCCCGTTCATATCTTCTAAAAATACACCTTTACCATTTTTTATTACTATAGGTGGAAATTTTTCGTAGTCTTTCATTTGTGAACATGGATGCCATATATATTTCAAATCTTTTTCTTGTAAATTTTTCATGTTATTTTTCCCCCTTGAATACCAATTCTATTATCTTATTTATATCTATTTTTTTATATTCTTCTTCTATTGATTTCTTT
The DNA here is from genome assembly GCF_024621905.1 of Terrisporobacter muris. Classification (NCBI taxonomy): domain Bacteria; kingdom Bacillati; phylum Bacillota; class Clostridia; order Peptostreptococcales; family Peptostreptococcaceae; genus Terrisporobacter; species Terrisporobacter muris. The sequence continues at coordinate 7,044 of NZ_JANKBY010000043.1, read as the reverse complement.
GAAAAGTCTTCTAACTTATTAAATTTATGAATTATATTCAAATTAGTAAGTTCTTCTATTTGTTTTATATTGTCATTTTCATATAACTTATTGTTATATTGATTTATTATTATACCTTTAACTTTTATGTTTTGTGCTTTTAGAAACTCGTTAGTAAGTACGGTATGATTTATAGTTCCAACTCCTGCTCTAGCAACTATTACAACATCTAAATTCAAATCTTTAATTAAGTTATACACATAATATTTATTATCCACAAGAGGAACTACTATTCCTCCGGCTCCTTCCACAATTACATAGTTATGACTGTTTATAAGTTTTTTATAATGATTTAATATAACTTCTTTATATATCTTCTTATTTTCTAATTTGCAAGCTAAATGAGGAGATACAGCTTCTTTCAGTGTATATGTATTCATTTCTTCTATGCTTAAATCTAGATTAGCCATTTCTTTGTAGAACCTAGTATCTCCATTACCTCCACTTTGTACAGGTTTATAAGGTATGACATCTTTGTTGTTTTGTTTTAGAGCATATGTTAAACCTGCTGTTACAAAAGTTTTTCCTGCATCTGTATCTGTTCCAATTATGAATATTCCTCTTCCCATGCTGTGCCTCCAATTTAACTTAAAAGTATTTTATAAGACTATTTATATTTCGTACCCTAGTTCAGTTATCATTTTCACATCATCGTCTATTTGATTACCGCAAGTAGTTAACATATCTCCTGTTATAGTAGCATTGGCACCTCCTGTGAAAGCTTTCTTACCAAATTCACTTAGCAGATTTCTTCCTCCTGCCAATCTTATTTCAGCAGTTGGATTTATAAATCTATATATAGCAACCATTTTAAAAAAATCTTCTTCTATTATAGAATTTTTTCTTTCTATAGCAGTACCTTCTATGTAATTTAGCACATTAAGTGGTATGGATTTTATATTCAAATCTCTAAGTTCAAAGGCCATATCTATTCTATCTTCTTCACTTTCACCTAGACCCATTATCCCACCACTACATACTATTAGTCCTGCTTTTTGTGCAGCTTTTATAGTCTCAATTTTTTCATCATATGTATGTGTTGTACAGATTTTATCAAAGTAATTTCTAGATGTTTCTAAGTTGTTGTGATATCTTTTTACACCTACTTTTGCAAGCTTTGTCAAAGATTCTTCTCCTAGTAATCCATGAGATGCACAAGTTTCTATTCCAACTTTATCTATTATTTCTTCAAAAGATTCACAAACTTTGTCAATTTCTCTATCACTTAATTTTCTTCCTGATGTTACTATCGAATATCTTCTTACTTGTTTGTCTTTATGATGTTTTGCATCCTTTAGTAAATACTCTGTATCAAGTAATGGGTAAACCTCTGTGTTAGTTTTATGGAATGATGATTGAGCACAGAATTTGCAATTCTCACTACACTTTCCACTTTTTCCATTTACTATTGAACATAAATCAAACTTATCCCCTAAAAAATGTTTTCTCAACTCATCTGCACAATCTGCCAATATTTCTAAATCATATGTTAATAAGCTCTTAGCTTCTTCTTTATTTATTAAGTATCCATGTTTTATTTTTTCTTTTAATTTATATATCATATTAATTCTCCTTGAAATTCATTTGAATATTTTGCCATATGATAATAATATTCTATTATATTTTTTAGGTCAACCTTTATTTTTTTTAGGTTGACCTTTATGATATAAAAAAGAGAGGATATAACTCCTCTCTCAATAAATTTATTAATTTTCTTCTTTTAAATCTTCTTCTGTATGACTATCTTCTAATTTAGCTATTAATCTAAAATCTATTTCTCTAAAGTCAACATTTACATTTTCAACTTGTATTTTCACAGTATCACCAATTTTGAAAGTTTTATGAGTTCTTTCACCTATAATTGTATACTTTTCTTGGTCGAAAATATAATAATCATCTCTCATATTAGCTAGTCTTATAAGACCTTCTACTGTATTGTCAAGTTCAACGAACATACCAAATGAAGTTACACTTGATACTACACCTTCAAATTCTTGACCAACTTTGTCTGCCATATAGCACGCTTTGTAGAAGTCGTGAACATCTCTTTCAGCAAGTTCTGCTGCTCTTTCTCTTTCTGATGATTGAGTAGATGCGTATTCAACTATATGAGCTAATTGCTCTTGTCTCTTATTATTTATTTTATTGTTTAATTGCTCTTTTATTATTCTATGAATTTGTAAGTCTGGATATCTTCTTATTGGAGAAGTAAAGTGGCAGTAGTATTTTGCCGCTAATCCAAAGTGACCTATACATTGTGGTGAATATTTAGCTTGTTTCATAGAACGAAGCGCTATTGTACTTATTGATTCTTCTTCTTTTGTACCTTTTATTTTTTCTACTATTCCTTGGATTTCTTTTGGATGAACATTTTCCATATCACCTTTTATAGTGTATCCAAATGTCGCTATGAATTTCTTAAGATCTTCCATTTTTTCTGCTGATGGAGTCTCATGTATTCTATAAACAAAAGGTAGTTGTAACCAATAGAAATGTTCTGCTACTGTTTCGTTAGCTACAAGCATGAACTCTTCTATCATTTTGTTTGATATTCTTCTTTCGTAGTGTTTTATATCTACTACTTCACCATTTCCATTTAATATTATTTTAGCCTCTGGGAAGTCAAAGTCTATAGCTCCTCTTCTTTGTCTTCTCTTCATTAAAATTCTAGCTAGTTTCTCCGCTTTTATAAAATCATCAACTTGAGCAGCAAAAGTTTGTTTTAATTTTTCATCGTCTTTTTCTAGTATGTCAGATACTTCAGTATAAGTCATTCTAGCTTTTGAATTTATTACAGTCTCTGCTATATCAGAATTAACAACTTTACCTTCTGAATCAATTTCCATGAAACAAGATAAAGTTAATTTATCTTCAAACGGATTTAGTGAACAAACACCGTTTGATAATTGTTTTGGTAACATTGGTATTACTTTATCTACTAAATAAACAGAAGTAGCTCTTTTTAAAGCCTCTTTGTCTAGTTTACTCTTTTCTTTAACATAATGAGTAACATCAGCAATATGTACTCCAAGTTTATAATTACCATTTGGTAATTCTTCTATTGAAATGGCATCATCTAAGTCCTTTGCATCTTCACCATCTATTGTAAAAATATTAAGGTCTCTTATATCAAGTCTTCTTGCTATTTCATCCCTTAAATCTTGATCTGCCACATGATTAGCTTCGTCTATTACTTTTTTAGGAAATTCCTCTGGAAGTCCATGGGCTCTTATTATTGAGTCAATTTCTACTCCTCTTTCACCTTTTTGACCAAGTACCTCTATTATTTTACCTTCTGGTTTTCTATTTTCTTGTGGCCAAACTGTAATTTCACAAACTACTTTATCATCATTTTTAGCCCCAGAGAAAAATCTCTTTGGTATAAATATGTCTTGATTAAATTTCTTGTCATCAGGCACAACAAAACCAAAGCTCTTGTTTTCTTGGAATAAACCAACAACTCTAGTTACTTCTCTTTTAATTATTTTTATAACCTTACCTTCTGCTCTTCTATCTTCTGTAGCAGGTGTTATGATTTCTGCCATAACTCTGTCATTGTGAAGAGCTCCATTTATATCATCTTTTGGAATAAATAAATCTTGTGTAAATTCTTCGTCAGATTCAACAAACCCAAATCCTTTTCTATGAGATACAAATTTTCCTACAAATAATCCCATAGTATTTGGCGACATAATTCTTCCCTTTTTCGTTTTAACAATATATCCGTCTTCCTCTAATTCTTCTAAAAAATTATAAAACATTGGCATTTCTGCTGGGTGTATATTAAAAATTAGTGCTAATTCTTCCTTTTTAAGAGGATTGTAATGGTTATCATTAATTAGCCCTAGTAATGATTCTCTTAGTTTCTCTGTCATATAATACCTCCTATTATACTTATTATTATCTTTATTTTATTTATTTATTAAATTATTAATATTATTTCCCAGATCAATTCAAGGTATTTTTTTAATTAAAAAATAACTCTTTAATTTATATCTATCAACCTATTTTAACTAAAATATTCTAGTTTGTCTAATTTTTGTATATTTGCATTTTTATTACTTCTTATTTATACTTTTATTATGCTAAAAAAGGGGGAATGACATATATGGAAAATCTAATTTTATCCTTTAATGTGGTGGCACCACTATGTATAGTAATGGCTCTTGGTTATTTTCTTAAATACATAAAGGTCCTCGATAACAGTTCAGTAAAAGTCATGAACAACGCTACCTTTAAAGTATTTTTGCCAACTTTACTATTTTATAACATTTATACAACAGATTTATGTAATGTCTTTAATCCAAAACTAATGATATTTGCTGCCACCTCTATTATCGCTTTATTTGGAGTTTTATTTTTAATTATACCCATAATTGAAAAAGACAATAAAAAAAGAGGAGTTATGATTCAAGGTACATTTCGTAGCAATTTTGTACTTTTCGGAATACCTGTTGCAACTTCCTTAGTAGGTGAAGGAAAAATTGGAACAACTGCTCTTTTGATAGGAATAGTAGTTCCTTTATTTAACTTTTTATCTGTAATTGCCTTAGAAACTTTTCGTGGTGGAAATATTAATATAAAAAAATCATTCATGGAATAATTACAAATCCTCTTATTATAGGTGCTTGCTTAGGTTTATTATTGTTAATTTTTAGTATAAAACTTCCGGTATTTATTGTAAGCACAATTAAGGATATTTCAAAAATGGCAACACCTTTATCATTAACATTACTTGGTGCTTCATTTTCCTTTTCTAATGTAAAAAAATATCTAAAAGAGACAATTATAGTCGTTTTAGGGAAATTAATTATTACTCCACTTATATTTATAGTAATCTCATATTACTGTGGATTTAGAGATGTTTCTCTTTTATCCCTTATGATTATGTTTGCATCACCAACTGCTGTATCAAGCTTCCAAATGGCAATGCAAATGGATGGAGATAGTGATTTAGCCAGTCAAATAGTAGTATTTACTTCTGCCTTTTCCATAGTAACAGTATTTAGTTGGATTTTTGTGTTAAAACAACTATCCTTAATTTAATTATATGATTCAAAATTATAAAACCGAACCACAAGGCTGCAAAAATAAAAAAGTAGATATCATCTCATTTAATATGATATCTACTTAAAATTTATCTTAAAATACAGTGAGCAATAAGTCTATCAAACTCCCTCACATCTACACCTTTTTGTAGAGTTATTTTTATCTGACCAGCTCTAGTCCAAAGTTCTACCTCTGCACTTAAATCAAATAACAAGCCTGCAGTCTCCGTTGACCACATGTTTATTGATGAGTATGGTATAGAATAAATCTCTACCTTCTTGCCAGTTAGCCCTTGTACATCCCTTATTATTATTCTTTTATCTGTAAAAGTTGCACTATCACGTAGTGTCCTGTATGCTGCAACTGCCACTTCCCCTGGAGCCAATACATCTACGACATCTTCTGGTATTTTACATTTTGATACGAAAACCCACTCTAAAATATTATCTATTTCAGCCATATTTTTCCCTTCCTTGTCATAAATTTTATATCATACTTACATTATAACAAAAAAAAATGACTACACTTTTGTATAATCATCTTCTTGGTTTAAAAATTAAATTTAACCTTTAACTTTTTGAATATTAAATTTGGCCATTTATTTAATATTATTTGTTTACTACTAATAATGCTAACGCATTTATAAAAAATAGTATTGATACTATTTTAGTTGATTTTAAAAGAAATGCTTGTTTTCCTTTTGGCTTGAAGTAAGCTTGTGAACCTTCTTCTGAACCACTAAAATCTGACTTAAAGTTATCTTTACCTTCTTGTGGCATAATTACTAACATTAAGAATACTGCTAAAACAAGTTGTACTCCCATTAATGCATTATTTAACATAGGTAACCTCCTATTTACGATATTAATAAATATTCAACCTTTAGTTTATCATAGTATGGTGTATTTTACAATGAATTGCCCTATCTTTTATCTGCAAATTAGAGCCACTCTTACTACTTTTCTATAAGTACTCTAAGTATTGTTCATATCCTTCTTCTATCATTTTTTCCTTTGGAATAAATCTCAATGATGCAGAGTTAATACAAAATCTAATACCTCCCATTTCTTTTGGTCCATCATCAAATACATGACCCATGTGAGCTCCACTTTTGCTACCTTTTACTTCTACTCTTTCCATGTTGTGAGAATAATCTTCGTAAAAATCTAGTATTCCTTTTCCAATCGGCTTTGAAAAACTAGGCCATCCACACCCTGAATCAAATTTATCCTTAGATGTAAATAAAGGCTCTCCACTTATTATATCTACATAAATACCTTCTTCAAAATTATTGTAATATTCATTGCTAAAAGGTGGTTCTGTTGCAGAGTTTTGTGTTACTTCATATTGTAGTGCTGTAAGATTTTTCTTTGCCCATACTTTCTTAACATGTTTTGCTCTTCCAGAACCTTGGTAGTATCTATTATAATGATCTGGATTTTTCTTATAATAATATTGATGATAGTCCTCTGCTGGATAGAAAGTTTCAGCTTTTCTTATTTCTGTAACTATAGGTTTATCATATAATCTACTTTTCTCCAAATCTTCTTTAGATTTTTCAGCTTCTTGCTTTTGATAATCATCATGATAAAAAATCACTGTCTTGTAATGATGTCCTAAATCAGCAAACTGGCCTCCTACTTGAGTAGGATCAATAACACTCCAATATATGTCTAAAAGTTCTTTGTAACTTATTATTTCATCATCAAAAGTAATTTGTATAGCTTCGATATGTCCTGTTAAATCAGTACAAACTTCTTCATAAGTGGGATTTTTTGTATATCCACCAGTATAACCAGATATGACAGATTCTACTCCTTCATACTCATCAAAAGGCTTTACCATACACCAAAAACATCCACCTGCAAATGTTGCTAACTTCTTCATAAAAACGCCCCTTTCATATTGACTTCATCTTTATTATTTTTATTCCCTAAATAGTTTTATATAATCTAT
>NZ_JANKBY010000439.1:0-2411 GCF_024621905.1 Terrisporobacter muris | reverse complement strand
GTTGAAAGAATAATAGATCATATCAAAACGAATAAAGTTATGTATGCTAAATTAATATTTACAACTGCGTTAATGTTACATTTTAATATCAATTGCAATGCTAGTGGTTTTGAAGATAGTTTAGATAGAAAAGGAAGCTGTACTTGATGAAGATAGACCAATAATATCAAGTGTATTTTACAATAGGATAAAGATAGGCATGCCATTACAATCTGATGCAACAATTCAATATATTTTTAAGGAAAGAAAGAAAAGTATAACTTATAATGATTTAAAAATTGATTCTCCATATAATACCTATAAGGTTCAAGGATTACCGCCTACACCTATTGCTAATCCAGGTATAAAATCAATAGAAGCTGTTTTATACCCATCAAATACAGAATATTTATACTTCGTGGCAACCATAGAAGGTGGAAATACTTATAGTAAAACTTATGAAGAGCATGTAAAAAATGTGGAGCAATATAGAAAAGATAGAGAAGAGAGAAATAATAGTTACTCTACGGATAAATAGGGTAAGTATATTATTGATAGTTTTTTAATTGTAAAGATTTTATGTTTTTATGGATTATGTCTTAAAAATTTAAGATATAATCCTATTAATTTGAAAAGAGTAAATTAAGTGAGAAATTAAGGAGTGAAAGAATTGAGTAATATCGTAAATAATGAAGTTGAAAGATATATAAGAGAAACACTAAAAGATAAAGATGGTTTATTAAAAGAATTAGAAGAATATGCAGTGGAGTATAATGTTCCTATTGTGCACAAAGAAGTATCAGATTTATTAAAAGTTTTATTAAAAGTTCAAAAACCTAAAAGTATATTAGAAGTAGGTTGTGCAATTGGATATTCATCTATTTTATTTTCAACTTCTACAAATGGAGAAGCTAAAATAATAACAGTAGAGAGAAATGAAAAAATGATTGAACAAGCAAAGAAAAACTTTGAAAGATCAGGATTTGATAATAATATTACCTTATTAGAAGGGGATGCGGAAGAATTATTGAAAAATGTTGAAGGCGAATTTGATATGATTTTCTTAGATGCAGCGAAAGGTCAATATCAACTATTCTATGACTTAGTAATAGATAAGCTTAAAGTTGGTGGTCTTTTAATTTCAGATAATATTCTTTACAAAGGTATGATTGCTGATGATGCTCTTGTTATGAGAAGAAAAAAAACTATTGTAAAAAGAATGAGAAACTACTTAGACTATATATGTAACTGTAACTACTTAAGTACATCGCTAATACCTATAGGAGATGGAGTAGCGCTAAGTTACAAAGAAAAAGAAAGGGTTGAAGAATAATGTTAAACTTAGAATTATCATCTTTTGCCAAGGATTTACAAGGATTAAAAGGAGCTCTTGAAAGTGGAGCAGATTCTGTATATATAGGTGGACAAACTTTTGGAATGGATACTATTTCACATAAATTTTCTATGGAAGATTTACAAGAAGGTATAAACTTTGCTCATGAAAGAAATAAAAAGGTTTATGTAACTATATCATTATTACCACACAATAATGACTTTGTTAAATTAGAAGAATATTTATTAAAGCTAAATGAAATAAAAGTAGATGGTTTAATATTATGTGAGCCTGGTACTTTAGAAATAGTTAGAAGAGTAATACCTAATATGAAAGTTCATATGGGAATGCAAGCTAACATTTACAACTACGAGACAGCAAAATTTTATTATGATTTAGGTGTTCGAAGAGTTGTAATAGCTAAAGAATTGGCTCTTAAAGATATAATAGAAATAAGAAAAAATGCACCATTAGACTTAGAAATAGAAGCATTTATACATGGATCAATGGTAATGTCATATTCAGGAAGAAGATTATTATCAAATTATTTGAAAAGTAGAGATGCAGATAAATATGATGAAGAAAAGCACTATAACTTAGTAGAAGAAAAAAGACCTGGTCAATATTGCCCGATATATGAAGATGAGGGTGGAACAATTTTCTATGCTGCTAAGGATTTATGTATGATAGAATTTATTCCACACATGATTAAATCAGGTGTTACTACTTTAACTATAGAAGGAAATATGAAATCAAATAAATATACTGAAGAAGTAATAAAAGTATATAGGAAAGCTATTGATGAATTTATAAAAAGTCCAGATAACTGGGAATTTGATAAAAGTTGGCTAGAAGAATTACAAAATATAGATCATAGAGATCTAACGACTGGATTTTATTTAGAAGAAAATATAGATTATATAAAGTAATAATGTTAAAATGCACAGTTATAAAAATAAATGTGCATTTTTTATTGAAGGAAATTATATGTTATCTGTTTTATGGATAACATATAATCTCCAACCTAATGGGCGAAGCTGTTGGCGACATGAAGTGGAGAGCCCACGCAGTGGCTTAAGCGAAGTGAATTTTTTTATTT
>NZ_JANKBY010000438.1:0-2419 GCF_024621905.1 Terrisporobacter muris | reverse complement strand
TATAAGCAACTAATATGTTGTGTGTTGTTTAAATTTGATTAAAGATTAGATTTACACCTAGGAGTGTCAATTGGGGAGGTATCATGAAACTAAGTATAATTGGAGTGCCAACTTATTATGGATGTGATAATAATGGAACACAATATTCACCAGAAAAACTAAGAAATGCAAATATTATTAATTTAATAAAAGATAATGGGGAAATAGAAGTTGCAGATCTTGGAGATATTGATATAAAAGAAGTAATTGAAAGAGACAAGTTTAAAAATGAAAAAGATATTAAATATTTTGAAAGTATATATGATTTAAACTTAAAGTTAGCTAAGGCTGTAGATAAGGCAATGGATGGTAGTGACTTCACATTAATATTAGGAGGAGATCACGGTATAGGACTGGGGAGTATAACAGGTGCTAGTAAGCACTCAAAAAATTTAGGGGTTGTATGGATTGATGCTCATGGCGATTTTAATACATGTGAAACATCTCCAAGTAAGAATTTTCATGGGATGCCTTTAGCATGTTTATGTGGACATGGAGACTCAAGATTAGTTAATTTATATTATAACGGTGTCAAAATAGAAGAAAAAAATGTATTCCATATAGGGGGAAGAGATATAGATAAGGACGAACAAGAGTTACTAGATAATTCCAAAGTAAATCTTTATGATAAAAAAGTTATAGATAAAATAGGATTTGAAAATGTTATTTATGATATATTAAAAAAATGCAATGAACAAGATATAGATGGTCTTCATATAAGTCTTGATATAGATTTTATGGATAAGTTTATAGTAGAAGGTACGGGAACAAGAGTTGCTGGAGGATATACTTTGGACGATACTAAATATATTTTAAGATGTCTTATAAATACAGGTATTGTTAAATCTATGGATTTTGTTGAATTCAATCCCAAATTAGATGTAAATGATAATACTTTAAAAATATGTAAGGATTTATTAATTTATTTTGGACAATGTTTACTCAGTAAAAAATTAGTTATGTGTTAGACCATGTAGGGCTGTAGATGAGTTTGTATAAAATCAAACTTAACTACAGTCTATTTTTATTACTTCTAAAATTAAGTAGAAAATAGGAATTCAAATTGAGATAAAACCTTGACTAAATATTATTGTTATTTATAAATGGGAATATTTTGATTTACAAAATATATCGAATTTGGTAAAATAAAATAATAAAATTTTGAATATCAAAATATTGGAGGAACAAAATGAAAAACAATAAAAAAATTTGTATTTTTATTACAATGATAATTATGTTAATTTCAGGTATTATAGGATTTAATTCATTAAACCCATCTAAGCCAAATTATACAGATGATAGTAAGGTTAATGTTACAAAACAAAAAGAACATATAAATAACATAGCTAAGAAGCCACATTCTATATTTGATGATGAGGCAAAAAAAGAAGTAAGGGATTATTTGATTTCTGAATTGAAAGAGTTGGGATTAGAACCAAAAATATATGGATATGAGGAGATTTACGAAAAAAGAAGCGATAGTAATGTGGATATAGAAAATATTTATGCTGAAATAAAAGGTAAATCAGATTCATACATAATGCTTGCTACTCACTATGATAGCTCTCATGCTAAAAAAGAGCGATATGCAGAAAAGGATGGTTCTTTAGGTGCAGCTGATGCAGGATATGCACTATCAACTATATTAGAAACGCTTAGAGTTATAAAAGAATCTGATGTTCAATTAGAAAATGGTATTAAAATACTATTAACTGATGGTGAAGAATATGGCTTATTGGGGGCAAAAGAAGCTGTAAAAGAAAGTGAAATTTTAGAAGGTGTGAATTATGTAGTTAATATAGAAGCAAGAGGAACTAAAGGTCCTGCTATTATGTTTGAAACTAGCCCTAATAATACACCTGTTATAGATTTATATGAACATAGTGAAAAGCCGTTTTCATATTCTATAACTCCTGAAATATATAGATTATTACCTAATGCAACTGATTTTACAGTATTTTTAGAAAATAATTTAACAGGAATAAATATAAGTGTACTTGACGGATTAGAAAATTATCATACACCGAGTGATAATCCAGAAAACTTAAGTGATAAGTCTATGCAACATTATGGGGATCAAGTATTACCTATAGTTAAAGAATTTGTAAGTAATGAGAAGTATTCAAATCAAGATGCATTTAAAGGTAAAGATGATTCAATATTCTTTAGTTTAGGTAATCAATTTATAAAATATTCTAAAACCATAAATATAGGATTTTTAATAATTTTATTAGCAGGAATTCTATTTATAGCTAAAAAGTTTAAAGTTAAAAGTATTAAAAAAATTGCTAAATATACAGGTATAAACTTAGGATTTACATCATTTGCAATGGCCATAGGATATGGAATAAGTAGATTGCTTGCTGTAGTAAATGAGATC
>NZ_JANKBY010000437.1:0-2433 GCF_024621905.1 Terrisporobacter muris | reverse complement strand
TTTAATCTATGATAAATAGATAAAAAAACGGTTTCATCTCTATGCACTTGCTCCCTAATGTTAATTAATTGTCAATAAAATATATATGCTTAGCGTGAATACCGTTTATACAAAAAAAGTAAATTTTCAGTCATTTATCGACTAGCTTTTACAACTTATCCATTTATCTACCTTCATTATAGTTAATTCAAATAAACTATTCAAGAAAATTTTTACATTTTTAGATAATGTTTTTTTATTACAAAAAATATATGCCATACATAGAAAATATGGCATATATTTAATATTAATTCAATTTTATTTGTTAAATTTTATTCAATCTATACCATACATTTGGTATTTTATAACCATTTTTATAATACAATTGTTATTTTTTTTATTTATCATCATTACTATTTTCTACTATTACATCTTCTCCTGAACCTTTACCTTTATTTGCTGAAACTAACATAGATATAGATGTATAGAATATAACAACTATTACTAACCATCTTAATATATCTAATGGTAGTGACTTAACTATATAAGCTGCGAAAAATACGCCTATGGCACCAAATAGTCCAAGTAATAAAGACGCTTTTCTAGGATAAGCTCCTTCTTTAATAAACTTAACTGAGCAAACTGGCATTAATGTTGCACATGACCCCATCATTATTGGGAATGCTACTGCAGGAGACAATCCTAAAAAATATACTAATGCCATACATGGTGCATATAATCCTATTCCAGCCGTCATTAATGCTCCAAGTATAAAGTTTCCGACTATACCTAATACTAATTTACCACCAGTAAGTCCTATAGCTTCTCCGCCACCTTGTATTAAGTTTAACGCTCCTAAAACCATTAAAATACCCGTTACAAATAAAGCTACTCCCATAATTTTTTGGATTTTAATTTCATCTAATTTTGAAATTATACCAGCTCCTAGCCAAGAACCAACTGCTGATGCAGCTAACATGGTAACCAATGTTATAGGCTCTACATCGATAACTGTAGTAAATATTACGGCCTCACACATAACTGGTAAAGTATCCCCAACATTTAATAGTCCAGGTAAATCCTTATCTCTTACACCCATCTTTAAGAACTTATTAAATGCTACTGTTGGCGCAAAGGAACCTATCCCTAAGGTATCAAAGAAATTAGTTATAAATCCAACAATACCTACCTTTGCCACGCTCACTTCATCAAGTTCATTAGCTGTCTTAACTTGCTTATAGTCTTTAATAAATACATAGTAGTAAAACGCCATTAATATCGCCCAAACAACTCTTATAAAGTTTAACATACTACTCCCTCCTTATTTTTTCATAGTTAGGTCTCATCTATCTAGATTTAAAACTAGCTGGTTTTATTTCTAGAATGCTCACTATATATTTATTACTGCAAATATGTTTTTAGAATATTTCTTTAACAATATACATAATACATCTAATAAGTATATAAAAAGACCTTCCTTGTATTTCACAAAGAAGGTCTTTTTATATATCTAGCAAGCTTTGCTAATTTTTTTCTCAATTTTATTTTCTTTTTTCTTTGACATAAAGTAAGTTAAGAATCCGTAGAATCCTGCTCCACCAACTAAGTTACCTAACGTTACAAACAACATACTATATAATGCATTTATAACTGTAACATCATTTGGTACTGGTGAGAATAAACATACTAATAAAGTAGTCATATTTGCTATACAGTGTTCAAATCCACTTGTTACGAATGCAAATATTAATAAGAATACTATAGCTATCTTAGCCATCTCATCTTTTGTTTTATATGCTGCAAGTACAGCTGCACAAACTAATATATTAGCAAGTATTCCTCTACAGAATAATTGTAGCGCTGGTGCTGCAACCTTATATGCTCCAGAGTATGCAAAGTATTCCATTGTAAGTTGACCTTCTGCAGCAAATCCTGTTCCTACAAATAAAAGCGCTACAATTATAGCTCCTAAAAAGTTTCCAAAATAACTATAACCCATTATTCTTATTCCATCTTTTACACTAGTAGCCTTTGATAAACTTCCCATAGTCATTATCATTGTATTGCTTGTAAATAATTCATATCCTAATACTATAATGGCACTAAGTGCAAATGAGAATGACATACCTACTACTATTTTAGTTGCAGGTGAATGAACTGCATGTAATTGTCCACCTATAGTAAATATTAATATACATCCAAGTCCTATAAACATGCCTGCAAATATCGATAATACTAAGTACTTTAATTTACTCTCATTAAGCGTATTAATTTTGTCTTCAGCCTTGTGAGCTAATAATTTAATTGTCTCTTCATTCATTACCTATGTCTCCTATTCATCATTTATTCCGTTTTGTATTCTGTATACAACATTAACTATTTTAGCATATAGATATGCTTTTTTAAAATAAAAAATAAAGTTTTAAACAGGAAAAATTTTCATTCATATAAAAA
>NZ_JANKBY010000436.1:0-2434 GCF_024621905.1 Terrisporobacter muris | reverse complement strand
AAAGGATTTTATAGATTGAGGTGACAAAAGGTGATAAAGATAGTTGGGTTTATAAAAAAAGAATTTTTTATATTTTTAGTTATGGGATGTATTTATACAAATATAGAACTGGTATGTAGGGGGTATACTCATCCATCGATGCTTGTAGTAGGAGGTTTGTGTGGAGTTCTGATTGGCCTAATTAATAATATAGCTCCAAATAAACAGTTATATAAGCAATGCTTACTAAGTATGATAATTGTAACTTGTATAGAATTTATATCAGGATATATATTGAATATAAAAATGGGTTTGAATATATGGGATTATTCTAACTTACCGTTAAATCTTATGGGACAAGTAAGTTTATTATTTAGTGTTTTCTGGTTCTTCTTAAGCATAATAGCTATATGGCTGGATGACTATTTAAGGTATAAGTTTTATGGTGATAAAAAACCAAATGATTTATTTGTATACATAAAATACCTATTAACTTTTAGATCTTATCGCTGATTTTACATAAAAAAAGAAGGGCAATACTAGTGTAACTAGAATGCCCTTTTTTGTATTTATAATATTGGGGGAATATTATGAGGAATACATTAAATAGTGTAGACAGATTTAAAAATTTTATAACACTTTTTTGAAAAAAAATAAAAAACCCCTGATAATAGGGGTTATACTGATGTTTTAATACTATATTTATTTACATTTCTTCTTCATCAAACTCATCCATATTAACAGTAGGCATATTTGGCATCATACCAGGGAACATCATGTTAGGTGGCACTGTTCCAGGGAACATCATACCAGGGTACATCATATTTGGCGCCATACCAGGATACATCATATTAGGAGGAAACATACCAGGGAACATCATGTTTGGTGGCATCATAGGAATCATAGGTATATCGTTCATTTGATTATTCATATTGTTCATGTTATTCATATTGCCGTTATTACTGTTGTTTTCAAACCCTATATTCATATTATTGTTAGGCATATCCTCGTAAGGATTGAACTGTGGATTATCCACATATTGGTTTGAATATGTCGTATATTCAGGATTTATATTTGGGTTGAAATTTGCGCCTTGGTTATTATTAATAACATAAGGATTCATGTACATTAAAGGGTCTATATATGGTTGGGGATATATATAGTTTGGATCAATGTTATCGCTCATTCTATTAGGATACATGTTATTATAATTCATTTTAAGATGAACTCTCCTTTCAAATTTTTCATATAATAGATTTACTAATACTACTAATATATATATTAAAAAAATACTCAGATATGAATATTTTATAAATAGTTACAAATCTAAAAATATACAAAAAAAGGTTGCACAAGTAGGACAAATATCATAATATTAATATATGAACAGTTGTTCATATATTAATATTTAAATTGGAGGAATACAAATGAAAGACATTATAAATAGATGCGAGTGTACATATATACATGAAGATGTAATATGTAAAGTAAAAGATAGAATGCCTGAAGATGAAAAACTTTATGACTTAGCAGAGTTATTTAAGGTTTTTGGAGATACTACAAGAATAAAAATTTTATATGCTTTATTTGAAGAAGAAATGTGTGTATGCGATATAGCGGACCTTTTAAATATGACTCAATCAGCCATATCTCATCAGTTGAGAGTTTTAAAACAAGCTAGATTAGTTAAGTTTAGAAAAGAAGGTAAGGTTGTTTATTATTCGCTAGACGATAACCATATAAATCAAATATTTAACTGTGGCTTATGCCATATAGAAGAAACTTATAATCGATAGGGGGGAAGATAATAATGTTGGCAGCAGTATTGATAAAAAAAGAACTAATGCTAAATGGATTAACATGTGCTCATTGTGCTGAAACTATAGGAGAAGTTGTAAAAAATATTCATGGAGTACAAAGTAGTAATATGAATTTTATTAGTAAAAAATTAACTTTAGAAATAGATTCTTCTTATGATGAAGAAGCTATAATAAGTGAAGTTATTGCTCTTATAGATACAATAGAACCAGGGCTTGATATTCGGGTACTTAATAAAAGAGTAAATGCAGATAATAAAAAGGAGTTGATGTTAAATGGATTAACATGCGCCCATTGTGCAGAAGTAATAGGAGATAAAGTAAAATCTTTAGAAGGAATTCAAAGTAGTAACTTGAATTTTGTTAATAAAAAATTAACACTGGAACTAAATTCTCGAAAAAATGAAGATAAAATAATAGAAGATGTTATAGGTTTAATAGATTCAATAGAGCCAGGGCTTGATATCCAAGTACTTGAGAATAAAAATGAATTATATATAAAAAAGGATATTATTTTAGGTGGACTTAACTGCGCTCATTGCGCAGAAGTGATAGGTAATAAAGTATCTTCATTGGATGGAGTTAAAACATCTAATATTAATTTTGTAAATAAAAAATTATCTGTAGAAATAAATAGA
>NZ_JANKBY010000435.1:0-2460 GCF_024621905.1 Terrisporobacter muris | reverse complement strand
ATTGCGATTTATAAATAAAAGTAAATACTCACTTGGCTAATATTTTATGCTGCTAAGTAGAGGGGAGATAAGTGAAATGAACAATATGGAATTTATTTATAAAGTTTTATTTCTTGCGTTTTCTATAATGTGGGCAGGGAATATATTATTATTTAGATCTGAAAGGCAGATAATAATTAATCCGTTGTTAATTATTATTGCAGCAATTCTAGTGGTTTTACCTGATACTAAAGAAATTTTTAGTATTGATGTTGAAGAAGCTAAATCAACCCTGTATATAATTTATTATGTGGTGGTTGTATGGGGGCTGATAATAACTAGAAGGAAAACTGATTTATTCTAAAATAAAAAGGCATATAGCCTTTTTATTTTACAACAGTTTTGATTATAACGGTTGATGATGTATATTTATTCTCGCTTAGGCTTGCAATTATATAATAAGTACCCTCTTTGGTAAATGAGATATAACCATCTTTAGATATTGTTGTTAGAGCTGGATTATTTGTTTGTATATATAGTTTACAATTTTTAGATAGCTCCTTTGAAGGCTCCCAATAATTAGCGTAGTTATCTATTGACTTATATAATAAGCTTCTTATATTTATTTTTTCGTTTTTAGATAAAGATATATTTGTTTTATTACTGCATAATTCATATTGTGACTTCTCTGATGGAATAAAATTCAAATCGTGATCTACTTCTACACTTTTCTTTTCTAATGATTCAACCACATTACTTTCTGTTAGATAATTATTTTCTATGTTTATGTATTTGATGCTATTTAGATTTAAAATTTCTTTTGGTAATGTTTTTATGTTATTGTTCCAAAATATAAAAGAATCTATACTTTCTAATGTTGATATGCCAGTTAAATCTTCTATATTTTCTTTGCTTGCATAAAACTCTCCATCTAAAGATTTTAACTTAGATAAAGTTATATCTTCGTTAGGGAAATAAGCATATATTACATCTCTAAAGTTACTATCAGGGAATATATCTGTTAACTCTTGTTTAGTAAGAGGGATATTTTCGTTTTTTAGTGGAACCAAACCCATTGATAGTGTTAATAATATAAATAATGAACATAATTTTAAAATTTTCATTTAATAAAAAACCTCCCATAAAAATAGTATATTACTAAATTTCTATGGAAGGTTTTTATTCCCTTGTACCTTGTGTCTACTTTCGTACAATATATTAATGTATATTTCTACTTGATTTTATGTTTTTACATTATTTTAATGTATTTATTACTTTTTGTGCTTCACATCTATATATTTTAAGGCCTTGAGATGTAAACTTATCTTCATATTCTGTTGTTATATTTTCTATATCTTCATTATTTGCTAAGTCTAATGAAATATTTTTTAATTTCCAAGGATTGTTACAAAATTCATTTAGCGTAAATTCAAATAATTTCTCGTTATCAGATTTAAAATGTACTTCTCCATCATCCTTTAATATATTGAAATATTTTTGTAAAAAGTTTGTATGTGTTAATCTTCTCTTTGACCATCTTTTCTTAGGCCATGGATCGCAGAAATTTATATATACTCTTGATAGTTCTTTTTTATCAAAGTAATCTTCTATTTTATTAACATCACCCCAGATGAAAGTTATATTTGTTAAATTGTCGTTAGCAGCTTTCTCTACAGCTTTTAATAAGACCTCTTCTTTTATCTCCATAGCAATATAGTTTATATTTGGATTTAATTTTGCTAAAGTAGTGATAAATTTACCTCTACCAGTTCCGAATTCAGCATGGATTTCATTGTCATTTTTGAATACTTCATTCCAATGACCTTTTAGACTTTCTATATCTTCTCTCTTTACATAATTTTCATAACTTAATAGTTTTAAGTCAGAACCTTTTTTCTTTCTTCTTCTCACTAATCTCTACTCCTTTGGTACAAAATAATAGAGTACTAGAATATTCTACTAGTACTCTATATAAATAATTAACAGTCGCAACCGCCTGAACAACCAGAGCAACCTCCGCCACCGTTAGAAGGCATATTTTCAACCATAACAACAAATCCTCTGTTTGGCATTTCTTGAATGATTACATTACCGTATGTTAAGAATTCATCTTGGTTCATTATAAAGTGTATTCCCTCTAAGTCGTAAGATACATCTTCGCCTTCTATCTCGTTATCAAGAGCTAAAGCGAAGTTTGGTCCTGAACAAGCGAAACCTGCAAAGTAAACTCTTACGTTATGTGGTTTATCTTGGTTATCTGATATTATTTCTTTTAAAGCGTTTATTGCTGATTCTGGTGCAAATACTTTCATATTTATTCCACCTTTCTATTTGTAGTTTAATTACCTTATATAAGTATACAATAAAATCCAAACTATTTAAATAAGAAGCTATTAAATATTTAATTTTCTATATGATGTTTATTAAATTGTATACGAGATTTAATTTATATTTTTAACAAAAATTTGTATTTATATAACT
>NZ_JANKBY010000434.1:0-2471 GCF_024621905.1 Terrisporobacter muris | reverse complement strand
AAACGTTTTTCATACTAAAAAAAGCGTACAATATTGTACACTTTCAAATTATTTTTTATTTAATTTTTCTACTATTCCAGTTCAAATGCTCCCGTATATAACTGATAATACTTACCACCTTTTGCAACTTCACTTAATGCAGTATAAGTACATCCATTTTTATGTGGACTTCCATTTATTAATAATACTTTCATTATAATATCCCCTTTATAAATTTTATACCTATACTAGTTTATCACTAATAAGTATAATTCTATAGTATGAAGGTTATTACTTCAACTTACATATTATTTCTTTATAAAATTTATATAAACTTATATTTTACATACTATATATATCAGAAAACTCTATATTACATCTTTCAACATGTTTATTTTTTCTGTCGATATCATATTCTTCATTACTTCCTTCTTTAAATTTAATAGGAATAGTAAATACAAATTCTGAACCTTTTCCTTCTTCACTATACACACTTATACTTCCACCATGCATTTCCACTAGATTTTTTACTATGGATAGCCCAATTCCGCTACCTTCACGTCTCCTAGTTAATAAACTGTTCACTTGTTCAAATCTATCAAAAATAACATTTAATTTTTCCTGTGGTATACCAATACCATTATCTTTTATGGATACAATAACATTTTCTGATGTTGTTTTAATATTCACATTAATAAATCCACCTTCTGGAGTATACTTTACTGCATTCGATAAAATATTTAGCATTATTCTTTCTATTTTGTCTGGATCACAATAAGTAATAACTTCTTCTTCATCTGTATCAAATAATAGATTTATTTTATTATTTTTTGTATAAACAACTACAGATTGAGTTATATCTTCTATTACATTTATAATATTCTGATTTGAGCATCTAAGGTTATATACTCCTATATCCATCTTATTTATATCAATAAGATTGTTTACCAGTCTCAATAATCTATAGGAATTTTGTTTTATATACTTACAATGTTTTTTTAAACTTTTAACATCAATATTATTATTCTCTATATTTCTACTAATTACCTGAGTAGTACCTAATAAAATATTAATTGGCGTTCTAAATTCATGAGACATATTTGAAAATAATTCATTCTTTGCCACTTCCAATTTTACGGCTTCTTCCAATTTTCTTTTTTCGTTTTCTATTTCCAACTTTTTAGTAATATCTCTAGCAACTGTTATATAAAGTTGTTGATCTTGTATATATTCACTACTCCATTCAAGGTAAATATCTTTTCCATTTTTATGTCTGAATTTAATAATATCTCTAGTCACTCTTCCTACTAAATCAGATTTTTTTACTTTATGAAAATCTTGTACCTGTTTTGGGTCTATAATATCAGTAATTTTCATGGATAGTAATTCTTCTTCACTCCATCCTAGAACATTTTCCCAGCTATTGCTTAAACGTTTTATATAATTATCAGCTCCCACTATTGCCATCAAATCTACTGAAATATTTAAGTAACGTTCTAGCTCTTTTTCTGTATACTTACGTTTATTACTTTCCATGCATACTTTTTCAGACAATCTTATATTTTTAATTGTCATGGCTATTATATTACATATATGTATCATAAACTCATCACAATTAAATCTTGGATAATTACCCTTTTTATAACTTATTCCTATTAATCCAATAAATTCATCATGCAGTTCTATAGTATAACTTCCAAAATAATCAAAATCATCAACCTGTAAATCATCTTTATTTAATATCATATGCAATTCTTCTTTGGCAATAATTGAGTTACAATAAGGTCTGTATATATGTGATTGCAACTCTTTCTTTTTCAATGTTATAAATTCATCCTTCTTTAATGGCAGTGCTATACTTCCTAAATTTATAGTTGACTTTAAATGCTCCTCTTTTTCATTATATATTAGTAATGACATTCCATCTGCTTTTGTATACTCAAATATATGTGTAGCAATGTCACTTAATGATTTCTTTGGATCATAGTTATATTTTTCTATTTCTTTTAAGTTCTTTCCAAGTATTGCTGTATTGTAATTTTTGTACAGCTCTTCTGATACGGCTTTTGTTAAGCTAATATCTTTACATGTTCCTACAATATATTTTGGATTTTCATTATCATCAAATATTGGTGCTTTATAACTTTTGTACCAACATTCATGACTTCCAACTATTGCTCTTTCATTAAATATTTTTGGTCTTTTAATCTTGAAAACTTCACTATTATTTTTTTCATAATTTTTATAAGTTTCATAATTCCAATGTTCATTATTATAAGTTTGAATTATATCTTCCTTCTTCTTATTTAACAAATCAGCATAAATTTTATTTACATATAAATATTGTCCTTTATCACTAACAATAAATGCAGAAGTATCCATATTATCTAAAAGATCTTCCAACATATCCATAGTATATTGTTTTGTATTTGCTTCTTTACCTATTATAAAAATACTTTTACTATTATCAAAATTATCTATAGTAACATTTG
>NZ_JANKBY010000433.1:0-2481 GCF_024621905.1 Terrisporobacter muris | reverse complement strand
TTGACAAAAAAATAACAGACTTCAGGAGGATAATATGAAAAAAAATAAAGTGGTTATAGTTGGAGCTGGTATGGTAGGGATGAGCTATGCATACTCAATGGTAAACCAAGGAACATGTGAAGAACTTGTATTAATCGATATAGATAAAAATAGGACTGTGGGTGAAGCCTTAGATTTAAATCATGGACTTAGTTATGCACCTAGAAAAATGAAGATTTATTCAGGTGATTATAGTGACTGTAGTGATGCAAACATAATTTGCATAACAGCAGGAGCCACTCAAGTTCCAGGAGAAACAAGACTTGACTTGTTACATAAAAATACTAAAATAATGAAATCAATAGTTGGAGAAATAAAAAAGACTAGCTTTAATGGAATAATTATAGTTGCATCAAATCCAGTAGATATTATGACTTATGTTGTTTGGAAAGCATCAGGATATGATAAAACAAAAGTAATGGGATCTGGAACTACACTTGATACAGCTAGACTTAGATTTGGATTAGGTGAAAGGCTTGGAGTTACACCGAAATCTATACATGCTTATGTTATGGGAGAACATGGTGATTCTCAATTTGTTGCATGGAGTTATGCTTTAATGGGAGTTCAACCAATATATCAAGTAGCTTCTAAAAAAGATGCAAAAGTTAAATTTGAAGACCTAGAACTAATAGAAGATGAAGTAAGAAATATTGCCTACAAAATAATAGATTGTAAAAAATCAACTTATTATGGAATAGGAATGGCATTAGCTAGAATTACAAAAGCCATACTAGAAAATGAAAATAGCATATTAACAGTGTCATCATATTTGGATGATAAATACGGACATAATGATGTATTTATTGCAGTTCCAAGTATAGTAAATGAAAATGGAGTTAGAGAAGTAATAGAGCTTCCTTTAGAAAAAGAAGAAAAATCTAAGTTAGATAATTCAATAGAAATAATGAAAGAAAATATAGGTAAGTTAGATATATAAATAAGAAAAAGATACTTTTTAAGTATCTTTTTCTTATTATGATGGAAAGTATAATTAATACATATAAAGTACATAATTAATTCATATGTAATTCATACAAATTTGATAATATTTTCTCATGGAAAAATTATTTGAAAGGAGGTATTAAAATGAAAAAAATTAATAAGAAAGCTATTTTACCAATATTGTTATATGTGGTTGCTGCAATTATAGCGATTTATTCTATATTTACAATATATACTTCATACACTTATATTTCTAGTCTTGCGACAGCTGGTAGCATAGTTATAAAAGAACAGTTAGCAGATGTAATAAGCTACTATGTAAGTGCATCAATTCCTTATGTATTTTATGCAATAGTAGTTTGGGCAATAGGATACATAATAAACAAATTAAATAGCTTAAGTCCTTCTATTATTAATAAAGAAGAAAATAAGCTAGAAGAAAAAATAGATTAAAATAAAAAGTAGCTATCGCTTTAATATGTGAATAGCTATTTTTTATTTTAATCTATATAATATGTAATTCCTTAAATGTTTTTATGCATAAGGATGAAAGTATTATGGATGTTAAGCTACTAATCAAGATACATATCCTAGCTATGCCTATAAGCTCTGTATTACCCATAAAAGCAACTTCTGATACAAATATAGACATGGTAAAACCGATACTAGATATTAGAGAAACAATAAATACGCAGGTCCAATTTAGTTCCTTAGGTTTTTTTGATAATCCTATTAAATTACTTATATATGTAAACAACATTATTCCTAATGGTTTTCCGATTAAAAGTCCAAGATATATACCTAAAAATATTGTGGGATATTTAGCCAGATTCAAATTAGAATCAATACTTACTCCTGTATTAGAAAAAGCAAACAATGGAATAATAATAAGGCTATTAAAAATTTTAAAATATTTTATTATATAGTGAGACGTTGAATATTTCCTTTTGTAAGATGTTGTTGGTATACCTATTGCTAAAAGTATTCCACTTAAAGTTGAATGAATTCCGCTAAGATGAATAAAGTACCATAAACATACTCCTAATAGAAGATAGTAAAGTACACTTTCGATTTTAAATATTTTATTTCCAATACAACTTATAAAAAGACAAACAAGAGCTAAAATAAAAAAAGATAAATTAATTTTTGAGGAATAAACAGTACCTATTAGCAATATGGATACTAAATCATCTACTACGGCTAAAGATAATAAAAACATCTTTATTGAAGGATTTAAGTATTTACTAAATAAAAAATAAATACCCATAGAAAAGGCGATATCTGTAGATATAGGTATACAAATCCCACTAATATATTTTGTATTTAAATTAAAATATGTAAAAATTATAGCGGGCATTATGACACCACCAATGGATGCAATTACAGGAAAAGATGCTTTTTTAAAAGATGATAAGCTTCCAAATAAAACCTCTTCTTTTATTTCTAATCCTGCCAATAAAAAAAATATAGACATAAGAAAATCATTTACAAAGCTAT
>NZ_JANKBY010000432.1:0-2504 GCF_024621905.1 Terrisporobacter muris | reverse complement strand
TTTCATATAAAAGCAAAAAGTAAAGGAAGTTTTAAGAAATATATTGTTCCTATAATATTTACTATTGTAGCAGCCTATACAGAAATTTATGGTTCTATGATAATTGATACAATATATGAAATATCAATTAACTTATGTATTTTAAATGATTTATGTATTAATATAATATATAAAAAACATAAAGAAAATGAATTGAATAAAAATAAGTTCTATATGAACAAGCAATATATCTCAAGAACAATAAAAGAAATAGAAGAAGAAACTTGTATACAAAATTATATAAGAGATGAGATTAAAACTGTTAATGATAAATTATCAAGTATAGTTGAAATAATTAATATTCCTATAATAATTTTAAGTGCGTCTAATTATAAATGCATTTTTAAAAATAAATACTTTGATGAATTACTATTAGAAAATAATTATAAAGTAGAAGAGTTTAAGTTAGATGATTTTATAAGTAATGAATTAAATAAAGACTTAA
This sequence comes from Terrisporobacter muris, assembly GCF_024621905.1. Lineage (NCBI taxonomy): Bacteria > Bacillati > Bacillota > Clostridia > Peptostreptococcales > Peptostreptococcaceae > Terrisporobacter > Terrisporobacter muris. Next base: position 2,020 of record NZ_JANKBY010000432.1, on the reverse strand, counting down.
AATCTATATTTGATAAAATAAGCAAGATGGATTTTGGAAAAGAAAATTTTTTACAAATAGGATTATTTAATAAAAAGTATAAATTAGTTTTAGTAAAAGATTATTATGAAGATGAAGAAATGATAATATGTGAGTTAAAAGATATTACAGAGCTATCTTTAGAGGAAGATAAATTGAAGAGAAGTGAACTTAGATATAAAAATTTAATGGATATATTAAGTGATGGAGTGTTTATTCATGATGGAAATAATATTAGCTACATTAATAAAATTGGAATGGATATATTTGGCTTAGATTCATCAATAAAGAATGTGTGGACTATGGATAAAATACAAAAAAGAATAAGTAAAGCTAGTAAGAATGAATTTTTACATAACATATTTATCTTAGAAAATGGTGTAAGAGAACAAGAAAGAAGTAAATTGGAATTAGAAAATGGTAAAATTGTAGATTTTATATCATCAACCTTTATGCTAAATGGTAAGAAAATGATATTAAGCATTGCTAGCGATTGTACTGAGCATGAAATTGCTTTGAATAAACTAGATGAAAATAAGGAGACTTATTATGGCTTAATTCAAACTTTGCCAGAAGGTATTATATTAGTAAATAAATATACTAAAAAGCAAGTATATACTAATAAGTATATGATGAGATTGTTAAAAGACATGGGGTTAGAGAATTTTAATAAAACAATAGATACATATTTAGAAAATAATGAAGAATTTAATTTTAAAACTTTTTATTTAAACCAAGAAAAAAATAAAAAGATATCTATAGCAATAGAGCAAGTTCCAAAACAAGATAATTTGCTTATTATAGTAAGAGATTTGGAAATAGAACAACAGTTGGAGAGTGTATATAATAAGCTTCAGATGATAAAAGAAAGAAATAAGTTTAAAACTGAGTTTTTAACGAGGGTTTCTTCTATTATCAAAAAACCTATAAACACTATATTTGAGGTGAATAAACTATTAGGTGATAAGAATGAAATATATAATTATGACGGAATGAGAAGCTATACAAAAACTGTTAAACAAAATTCTTACAGACTAAAAAGGCTACTAAATAATATAGAGGAAATAAGCAAAATAGAGGCAGGAATATATTATAGAGACTATAAAATCTATGATTTAGTTAAATATCTAGAATTGCTTGTTGACTTATGTAGAGAGTATACAAAGCCTAAAGATTTGAATATAACATTTGAAAGTAATAAAAGGGAAGTTCTAATTTTTATGGATAAGGAAAAGATTGAAAAAATTATACTTAATTTATTATCCAATGCAATAAAATTTACTGAAAAAGGTGGAAAAATAAAAGTATTATTAAAAGTGGATAAAAAAGATGTAACCATAGCGATTAAAGATAATGGTAGTGGAATACCTAGTAATAAACTTGATTTTATTTTCGAAAATTTTGAACAGGTTAATAGATCCTTATCTAGAACGGCAGAAGGAACAGGGGTTGGGTTATATCTTGTTAAAAAGTTAGCTTCAGTACATCATGCTAAAATTCAAGTTAATAGCAAGATAGGTTATGGAAGTAAATTTGAAGTTATTCTTAAAGATAATTATTTAGAAAGTACTAAAGATAATAGAAGTAAACTTGAAAACATTATAATAGATAGAGAATCTATTGATTTAGAGTTTTCTGATATATATTTGGCTTAGTACTGAATAATAGGAGGGGGAGTAATGAATGGTTTTATTGTAAATTTTAATACACTAACTATTTCTTTATTCTTATGCGTTTTTTTTATTATTTTATCTAGTATAGGCACAAAGAAGAGCAAAAAAAATATAATTCAGATATCATTGATAGGAACCATTCTAACAATGAAAATATGCTACTTCCTAAAAAGAATATCAGCACATACTATAATTACTAAAGATTATAATTTATTTTATATGTTTTTAGTAGGAGATATAATAATATTAATGTTTTTTTATCTTATATCTAATGATGAAAAGATGAATTTACGTAGGAGAATTATTTTTTTTATTAATTATTTAGTTTG
>NZ_JANKBY010000431.1:0-2510 GCF_024621905.1 Terrisporobacter muris | reverse complement strand
ACCTCCCTACTAACGCTTTAATTTAATATATAGTTTGTACTATATAAATAGATGCTTATATGTATTATATACACTACTAGTAAGTATCATAATCATTTAAGTATAATATTTAATAAGTTATCTTTTTATTTCTAGTTTTCGACTTATTTGTTAGATTAATTAATTTTGTATTAAAATTTCTATTTGCCCAAGAGATTTCTCTCTTCCATCATTTCCTACCCTTGTCATTATATATATTTCGTTGAAATCTCCAACAGTTTTTATATTATTACTTTCTATGTATTCCATAATCACATCATAGTATTTTCCTGAGTCTCTATAAGTATCATCAAAATACATTGTCAAATAATCTCCTTTTTCCATAGATATTATTTTATCATCTTCATAAGACACTTTTTCTCCAAGATTAATCATTACATTTTTGCACTCTGCCTTACCTTCTCTTTTCACATCTTCATAAGATATGGTAAAAGCTATTTCTGCATTAACATTTTCATAATCTCTTTCTACTTCTAAAAGAATTTTTCTCAAATTAATTTCAAATTCATCAGAAAAACGATCAGTAAAGTTATACTGAATAAATTTTCTTTCCTCATTATATTTTATGAAAACTTTATTTATACCTTTATTCAAAGATACTTTTATTTTATCTTCCAAAGATTCTACCTTATTTTTTATATTTTCTAATTCTTTTATTTTTTCTGATATTATTTTCTTTTGTTTTCCCAGTATATCAACAATTGATTCTAGAGATCTATAGTTATTAGTAACTTCTTTTATTTCTTCTAAAGATAATCCCATAGCCTTGCATTGTTTTATTAAATCTATAGTATTAAAATCTTTCATAGAATAATATCTATATCCTGTATCTTCATTTATATAAGAAGGTTTAAGTATTCCTACTTTTTCATAATGTCTTAATGTTTGTACTGATAAATTGTTTAATCTTCCCATTTGTCCAATAGATAAGTACTTACCCATATTTTCACCTCCAAAATTACTTTTGTAGAAATTAATGACCTATGTTAAAAAGGACATTAATATATATTAATGTCCTCATTATAACTACATAGTAGCCACTTCTTCAAGTGGTTCTAGTTTTTTATCTTTATTTATAACAATATCTGTATATTTCTTAACATTAGCTATTATAAACATAAGTATAAATGTTAATGACTCTGATACTAAAACACTTGCCCATATACCATTTAATCCAAATATTTTAGGTAATACATATAAGCATATTGGTAAAAATACCATAGACCTTAATATGCCTATTAAGTTTGAAAACTTAGGTATTTCTAATGCTTGATAATAAACTACTGTATCCAGATTTATACTTCCTATTATATAGGCTAAACAAGCTATTTTTAAACCATTATATGCCATCTCTGCAATTTTAGGATCAGTTGTAAATATTCCTACTATTTGTGGTCCAAAAACATAACATATAACAGCAGCCCCTATACTAACTACTAAAGATGACTTACAATTTATTTTATAAAAGCCTAACATCTTTTCTTTATCTTTTCTACCAAAATTGTAACTTATAAGTGGTTGTGCACCAAAAGTCAATCCAAGTAGAACCATGTATATATTTGTTGTTATATAATTGATTATACTATAAGTTGATATTCCTATTTCTCCCATATAATTAGTAAAGGCCATATTGTGTAAAAATACTATTATAGAAAAACTTGCTTGACCTAAGAATGATGGGAATCCTATGTTTGATACATTTTTTATACTTTCCATAATTAATGGTGCGTTACCAAAACTTAAGATACCTCTTTTTCTTATAAAGTGAGGAAGAAGTATTGAAACTGTAACTATTTGTCCTAGACCTGTAGCTATAGCCGCTCCTTTTATGCCCATATGTAATGGGAAAATAAATACATAGTCAAGTACAATGTTAGTAATTGCCCCTGCTATAGTAGAAACCATGGCAAGCTTTGGTCTGTTATCATTTCTAACAAATGAATTTAATACTATACCTACTAAGTTTGGTGTGCAGAAAATTGCATAAAATCTTAAATAATCTGTTGCCATAGGAGCTAAATTATCTGTTGCTCCTAACATCCTAACAATTTGCTCTGGAAATGCAACACAAATCACAGTTGTAACTATACATATAATTAATAATAATTTCATTACCTGCCTAAATATATTTACTGCTTTATCTATATTATTAGCACCAACATTTTTCGATACTAATGCTCCTCCACCTACTGCTAACATATTTGCTATACCAAATAATACGACAGTAAAAGGAAGTACTATATTTACGGCAGCTAGCGCCGTATCACCAACACCTTGACCTACAAATATCCCATCTATTACTGTATATAATGACGAAATAAAGTTGGCCAAAGAAGATGGTATTGCATAACTTAAAAATTCTGTAACCATATTAATACCTCCTGTTAAAATACTAAGGTATATTATAAAGTCTATTGTAAGTATAGAGTCAATACATATTTAAAAAAAGCATTTATCATATGAAAATCAAT
>NZ_JANKBY010000430.1:0-2516 GCF_024621905.1 Terrisporobacter muris | reverse complement strand
AATTATTACAAAAATAGTTTAAATAAGTAAAATAAACCGATAAAACTTTATCGGTTTATTTTATATTATAATATCTTTATATAAAATTAAGTCCAGGTTTCATCATAAAGATACCTAGTACAATAATTAAAACTCCGGCATATTTGTATATTTTTTCGTTGAATGATTTACTCATTCTAGATGAAATATAAGCAAATGATAACATAATAGGAAGTGTTCCTAAGGAAAATACAAACATGGATGAAGCTCCCATTATAAAGCTCCCACTAGAGAGAGCATATAGTTGCATGGTTTGCAGAGGTCCACATGGTAAAAAACCACTTAAATAACCTACGATGAATGGATTTTTATGATTATTTACACATGTACTTTTTTTAAAAAATATAGGAAGTCTAATATTATTAAATATTTTAATTCCAATCATATGAAGTCCAGAAATTATCATAAAAATGCCGGCAACTATTTTAATAAAGCTTTGGATTTGTATAGTAGAAGAAAAAATTGAACCAAGAGCACCAACAATTCCACCAATAATAGTATAAGAGAGTATACGCCCACTATTGTAAAGTAGGGCAATTTTAAAAGATGACTTTTTATCACTTATATTATCCTTTCTATTTATAGTTTGTGTAAGTAAAATTCCTCCACACATTCCAACGCAATGAAAGGATGTAAAAAATCCTAGTATAAGTAACATAATAAAAGAAGTTTCAATACTAGTGAAAGAGTCAATTGATCCTGTTAAAGGATTATTTCCCAGGAAAAACATAGATATTACTACAATACTTAGACATAAAACTTTTATTAACATATTGTTATTTGATGAAAAACCAGAATTTTTAATAGCTAATTTAATTTTATCATCATTACATAGTTCATTTTCATAAGTAACGATAACCATAGAGTTTTTATGATCAGCATTTATATTTATAATACCTTGTAACTTATTAATTTCTTCTTCAACAACCGCTTCGCAGGAATGACATTTCATTCCATAAACATCAAAAAATTTCGTGATCTTACTCATAGTTTTACCTCAATATTAAATAAGTTTATATCATGTATATTATATTCTAAAATTATGAAAAAATAATGAAGAATAGAAATATTTAAATTTAAAAAATTCATAAAGAATATATAATTTTATGTTATTGTAAATTTATAAGGAAATTTTTAGGAGGAATTATGTTTAATATATTATTAGTAGATGATGAAAAAAAAATAACAGAAGTTGTAAAAGCTTATTTAGATAAAGAAGGTTATAATACTTTTGTAGCTCATGATGGTAATGAGGCATTAAATTTATTTCATAATAATGAGTTTGATTTAGTAATCTTAGATAGAATGTTACCAGACATAAGCGGTGAGGAAATTTGTGAAAAAATTAGAGAGACATCTTTAGTGCATATAATAATGTTAACAGCAAAAACTGAAGACGAAGATAAAATAGATGGATTTAACGTTGGATGTGATGATTATATTTGTAAACCATTTAATGTGAAAGAATTAGTTTTAAGAGTGAAGGCTGTGTTCAGAAAAATGAAAAAAGACGAAATTATAAAAGCTGGTGATGAAATAGAGATTAATACTTTATCACATGAAGTTAAAATAAGAGGAAATGATGTAAGTTTAACAAATACAGAATATAAGCTGCTATTATTATTTGTAAATAATAAAAAGAAAATTTTTACTAGAGAAGAATTACTAGAGCTAGTTACGGATGATTATTATGAAAAACTTGATAGAATTATAGATGCCCATATTAAAAATTTAAGACAAAAAATAGAAGAAGATACGAAAAAGCCAAAAATAATACAAACAGTATATGGAGTGGGGTATAAATTTGGAATTTAATAAGAAAAAATTAAATCTTAATAAGAAGTTAATATTTTATTTAGCAATGGTAATGATATGCATAATCGTTATCATGGCTGTAAGCGTAAATCTATCAGTGGAAAAGAAAACTATTTATTATTCTTCAAATATGGTTGAATTATCTAAACAATCCTTAATTAAAAGTAGAGTTCTGTTTTTACGAGATGTGAAGAACGTAATTATAGGAATATCTTTACTTATGATTATAGTTGTAATATCTATTTCTATCTTTTTATCCCAAAAGATTTCAAAGCCTATAATTGTTGTGTCAAAAATGACAGATTTTATAAAGCATGGGGGGTATGATCAGACTTTAGAATATGAAAGTTCTATTGTGGAGATAGATAATTTAATAAACTCAATTAATGAGCTCTCAAAAGAGCTATATAAAATGGAGGAAATGAGAAAAAAATTAACTTCTGATATTTCTCATGAACTTAGAACACCTTTAACAAGTATTCAAACACACTTGGAGGCAATGATAGATGGAGTATGGGAGCCATCACCAGAAAGATTAAATAGTGTAAATGAAGAAGTAATTAGACTTAGTCATTTAGTGAATCAATTAAAGAATCTTGCTAAATATGATAATGAAAAAAATAAATTGCAAATAAGTGAAGTTGATTTAAAACAATTAATTA
>NZ_JANKBY010000042.1:0-18493 GCF_024621905.1 Terrisporobacter muris | reverse complement strand
GATCTCTAAAATATGTATATAATATATATTAAATAGTAGTCAAAGAAAGTCAAAAGAAAAATTTATTTAAGTGGTGATGTATATGGCTTCAATTAGTGATATAATAGAAAAATTTATTAAAAATTTAATGGAAGACAGTAATACAGTTCAAATTCAGAGGAATGAGCTTGCTAATTTGTTTGATTGTGCTCCATCTCAAATAAATTATGTTTTGACAACTCGGTTTTCAAGGGAAAAAGGATATGAAGTACAAAGCAAAAAAGGTGGAGGAGGATATGTAAAAATAGATAAGATTTCAAAATTAAATCAAGAACAAATTTTGCATATTCTACATAAAAAGATAGATAAAGAAATAACATATATACAAGGAAAAATAGTTGTTAAGTGGTTATTAGATAAAAACTTGATTAATAATAGAGAATCAAAAATAATATTATGTGCTATAGATGATAAATCTTTAAACTCACCTATACATGGATTAAATGACATAGTAAGGGCAAAAATTTTGAAAAATATGATAGAAGAATTATTTAATATAGAGGAGTGATATTATGTTATGTCAAAAGTGTCATAAAAAAACAGCATCTGTTTTTATTAGCTCCATAATAAATGGTCAAGAAACAAGAATATATTTATGTGATGATTGTGCTAAGGATTATCCATTGCTTAATTTTAACTACCAAGACCCTTTTTCTATAAAAGATGTGATGGACAAATTAAAAATGGATGAAGGTAATTCTACAGATCGAGAAAAAGAAAATTCATTAGTAACTGATAACGATTGTGAGAAAAATAATATCATATGCCCTAATTGCCATAGCACATACAATGAGTATAGACAGACAGGTAAGTTAGGTTGCAGCAGATGTTATGAAGTTTTTGAAGAGCATCTAAAACCTATAATTAAAAATATATATGGTTATGAAGAATATATAGGTAAAACACCTAAAAAAGATAATAGCCGTATGTATATAAGCAGAGAGATTAGAATTTTAAAAGAAGATTTAAATATGGCTGTTGAGAAAGAAGAATATGAAAAAGCAGCTGACATTAGAGACAAGATAAAAGAGTTAGAAGAATGCAATGAATAGGAGGAGGTACTTATGGAAGATAGCATAATTATAGGTACTAAAGTATCATTATCTAGGAATATTAATAACTATCCTTTTCCACATAAGTTAAGTCAATCAGAATCTCAAGTCATAGCAAATAAAATTAACAATATAATATTAGAATCGGAGGATTTATTTCAAGAAGATTTTATTGCATACAATATAAAAGACATTAGTCAAATAGAAAAGAATACATTGATAGAAAGAAATATTATAAGCAATAAATTTTCTACAAATGATATAGGTTCAATTATTATTAACAAAGATAAAACTAAATACATAACAGTTAATGATCAAGAACATATAAAAATTAACATATATGAAAATAAATTTAATGTGGATGAGGCTTTTATAATTGCAAATAAAATAGATGACATATTAGAAAGTAAGTTAGATTATGCTTTTGATGATAAATTAGGATATTTGACTAGTTGTCCTGTTAATGCAGGCACAGGTCTGAAAGCATCTATCATAGTTCATTTACCAATATTATCTTTACAAAGAAGAGTAGATACTTATTCCAATATTGCACATAAATTAGGAGCAAATATAAAGGGTATTTGTAATGAAAAATCAAATATATTAGGTAATATGTATGAAATAAGCAATCAATCAGTAATTGGAAGATCAGAAAAAAATATTATTGAGAGTTTAAAAAGTTTAACAAAAGATATAATAACCAAGGAAAGGGAATCTAGAACTCTAGTAAAAATGGAAGCTTCTATAGAATTAGAAGATGAGGTTTATAGAGCTTTAGGAATATTACAAAATGCAAGAATTATAACAGCATACGAGGCTATGAAACATCTATCAAATATTAAGTTAGGTATCGAAATGGATTATATTAAAGATATTAATATAGACAAAATAATTAACTTAATGAAGGGAATGAAGCCCGCCTTAAGGTTGATGTCACCTATGACTGGTGATAGTGATACAAAAAGAGCAGATTTTTTAAGAGAAGAATTTACTCTAGCAAATAGAAATAAGAAATAGGAGGGATGAAAATGTACTTCAATAGGTTTACTCAAAGAGCTAAAACTGCAATTGACTTAGGTGTGGAGTCTGCAAAGAGCTTTGGACATAAAATTGTAGGAACAGAGCATTTACTTCTAGGTCTTCTAAAAGAAAAAGATGGAATAGCAGCTAAAGTTTTAAATAAATTAGGGGTTACTGAAGATATTTTAGAAAATAAGATTATTGAAATAGAGGGCAAAAATGATATAACTGCAACTGAGGTAACATTAAGCCCTAGATCTAAACAGATACTAGAGTTATCAGGAGCTTTTGCAAATAAACTTAAGACAAATTACATAGGAACAGAACATATATTATTAGCACTTGCTCAAGAAGGTGAAGGATTGGGAATGAGAATTTTGGCATCCTTAAATATCGATTCAAGAGATATTGCTGAAAGCATTATTGATATGATGGGAATAGATAATTACTCAATTGAACCTAAAAAAGTGAATAAAGCGAATTCTACACAAGATAGTACTTCATCAAAGTTACTTGATAAGTATGGTAGAAACCTTACTGAGAGTGCTAAACAAGATAAAATAGACCCTGTAATAGGAAGAAAAAAAGAGATAGAGAGAATTATTCAAATCTTAAGCAGAAGAACAAAGAATAATCCTGTATTGATTGGGGATCCTGGAGTAGGAAAAACTGCAATAGCAGAAGGATTGGCAATTGATATAGCAGAAGGTAGAGTTCCAGATACATTAAAAGATAAGATTCTTTATACATTGGATATGGGTTCATTGTTAGCAGGAGCAAAATATAGAGGTGAATTTGAGGAAAGAATAAAACAAGTTATAGATGAGGTTATTAAGAAGGGAAATATTGTTTTATTCATAGATGAAATGCACACAATTATAGGAGCTGGAGCTACAGGAGAAGGATCTATAGATGCTTCAAATATACTAAAACCTTGTTTAGCTAGAGGAGAAATACAAGTTATAGGAGCTACAACAATAGATGAGTATAGAAAGCATGTAGAAAAGGATTCTGGATTAGAAAGAAGATTCCAATCAGTTTTAATAGAGGAACCAACAAAGGAAGATACTATAGAAATACTGAAAGGTCTTAGAGATAAATATGAAGCTCATCATAAAGTAAAAATAACAGATGAATCTATTAAAGCATCTGTAGAGTTATCCGTAAGATATATAACAGATAGATTTTTACCAGACAAAGCTATAGATTTAATAGATGAAGCAGCTTCGAAAGTTAGGTTAAAAGAAAATACGCCTCCAAAGGAGATAAAGGATTTAGAAGATAAAATAAATAGTATCAAAAAAGAAAAAGAAGAATCAGTAAGAGGTCAAAACTTTGAAAAAGCTGCAAAACTACGAGATGAACAAAGAAAGACTCAAGAACAACTAGAGAAAATTAGAGATAGATGGAATAAATCATCTAAATATGCAAATGTGGTAGATGAAGAAGTAATTGCAGAGGTTGTTGGCTTATGGACTGGAATACCGGTAAATAGAATGATGGAAGAAGAAACAGAAAGGCTACTTAAACTAGAAGATATTTTACATGAGAGGGTTATAGGTCAAGAACAAGCAATAAAATCTATTTGTACAGCTATTAGAAGAGCTAGGGCAGGTTTAAAAGACCCAAATAGACCTATTGGCTCATTTTTATTCTTAGGTCCAACTGGAGTGGGAAAAACAGAACTTAGTAAAGCATTGGCAGAAGCTGAATTTGGAGATGAAAATCAAATAGTACGTATTGATATGTCAGAATATATGGAAAAACATTCTGTATCTAGATTAATTGGATCCCCTCCTGGATATGTAGGTTATGATGAGGGAGGTCAGTTAACAGAAAAGGTTAGAAGACATCCTTATTCAGTGGTATTATTTGATGAAATAGAAAAAGCCCATCCAGATGTATTTAATATTTTATTACAGATATTAGATGATGGTAGACTAACAGACTCTAAAGGTAGAACTGTAGACTTTAAAAATACAATATTAATAATGACATCAAATGTAGGAGCAAAAACAATTAAAAAGCAAAAAACATTAGGCTTTGGAATACCGAATGCAGAAACTCAAGAAAAAGATGAATATGAAAAAATGAAAGAAAATATAATGTCTGAACTAAAAAAACAATTTAGACCTGAGTTTTTAAATAGAATAGATGACATAATAGTATTTCATTCCCTTAATAAAGATGATATATCTAAAATCGTCAAATTAATGTGTAAGACATTAATTGCAAGATTAGAAGAAATGACTATAAAATTAGAAATGGATGAAGAAGCTATAGATTTGATTGCAAAATCAGGATTTGATTTAGAATATGGAGCAAGACCGCTGAAAAGATCTATTCAAAAAGAATTAGAGAATGAGCTGTCAGAACTGATACTACAGGGAACAATAAAATCAGGCGATGTTGTTGAAGCTACTGTAAAGGAAGGTAAGATGTCTTTTGAAGTAAAATGATTTTTTATGAGATAGAGGGAGAAAAACTCCCTCTATTTTAAGGTTTAGTAAAGATTATTTTGATATATTTAACATAAATCCGAATAATATTATATGCAGATATTAACAATATATAGTACAATAAAGTAATAATAAAGCATTTAAGGGTGAATAATAATGGCAAAAATTAAAACAAAGTATGTATGCCAGTCATGTGGATATGAAACTAGTAAATGGTTAGGTAAGTGTCCAGAGTGTACAAAATGGAATACATTTGTTGAAGAAATAGAAGAAAAAAAATCTCAAAGGGAAGTTTTTGTGATAAGTAAGGGTGATTCAAAACCTATAAGCATAAATTCCATAGAGATAAAACACGAAGAAAGATTTTCTACAGAAATTGAAGAATTAGACAGGGTACTAGGTGGAGGAATTGTAAAAGGTTCCTTAGTTTTAGTAGGTGGAGATCCTGGTATAGGAAAATCAACGCTATTAATGCAAGTATCTAGAAATGTTGCCTGTTCAGGAAAAAAAGTATTATATATATCTGGAGAGGAATCACAATCTCAAATAAAAATGAGAGCTCATAGATTGGGAGTAAATACAGATAATCTATTTATTTTCTCGGAAAATAATTTAAGTATAATAGAAGCTTATTTAGATAATATAAATCCAGATTTGATAATTGTGGACTCAATACAAACTGTATATAGTCCAGAGATATCTTCAGCACCAGGAACTGTAAGCCAAATAAAAGAAGGAACATCAAGATTTATGAAAATTTCTAAGAAGATGGGAATATCTACTTTTATTGTTGGACATGTAACTAAAGAAGGTTCTTTAGCAGGACCTAAATTATTAGAACACATGGTAGATACAGTTTTATATTTTGAAGGAGAAAGGTATAATACTTATAGACTTGTTAGGGCAGTCAAAAATAGATTTGGCTCAACTAATGAATTAGGTGTATTTGAGATGAAAGATAAAGGGTTAATAGAACTTACTAATCCATCTGAAGTCCTAATCTCCGAAAAGCCTAAAGATGTATCAGGTTCAGTTATAATATCAACTGTAGAAGGAACAAGACCGATGCTTTTAGAATTACAAGCATTAGTATCTCCAACAAGTTTTGGGATTGCAAAAAGGACAGCAACAGGAGTTGACTACAATAGAGTAGCTTTATTATTAGCTGTATTAGAAAAAAGGGTAGGATTACAAATACAAAATCAAGATGTGTACATAAATGTTGTTGGAGGGATAAAAATTAACGAACCTTCAATGGATTTGGGAATAATATTATCTGTAGCTTCTAGTTTTAGGAACTTGCCTATTGATGGCGATGTGGTTGTAACAGGCGAAGTAGGGTTAACAGGCGAAGTTAGGGCTGTTAGCTATATAGAAAAAAGAATAGCTGAATGCAAAAAATTAGGATTTAAAAAGATAGTTATACCGAAAAATAATTATGCTACAGTAAAAGATATAAAGGGTATAGAAATCATACCAGTAGATAATCTAAGACAAGCTATAAACTTAGTATTAAGGGGGTGATGAATAAGAATGTATAATATCGATAATATTATGGATAATAAAAACTTACTTCATGCTCTTAGAAAAATATCTCCAGGAACTCCTCTTAGACAAGGACTTGACAATGTACTTAGAGCTAAGACTGGTGGGCTTATAGTATTGGCAAATGATGATGAAATATCTGAAATAGTAGATGGTGGGTTTAAAATAGATGCAGACTACTCTCCAGCATATTTATATGAGTTAGCCAAAATGGATGGAGCTATAGTTTTAAGTGAGGATGTAAAGACAATATTATTGGCAAATGCACAGTTAATACCTGACTATTCAATACAAACATCAGAAACAGGGACTAGACATAGAACTGCAGAGAGAGTAGCCAAGCAAACTGGTGCTATAGTAATATCTATTTCTCAAAGAAGAAATATAATTACTGTATACAGGGGAGAACAAAAATATGTAATTGAAGAAATATCAAAAATATTTACTAAGGCTAATCAAGCGTTACAAACACTAGAAAAGTATAAATCAGTTTTAGATCAGGCCATTTTAAATCTTAATTCATTTGAATTTAAAGATATGGTTACTATCTATGAAGTAGCATTAGTAGTTCAAAAAATAGAAATGGTTATGAGAATAATAAATGTAATTGAAAAGTATGTAATTGAGCTAGGTGAAGAAGGTACACTAGTAAGAATGCAGCTAGAAGAATTAATGGGAACTACTAAGAAAGATAGAATGATGATTTATATGGATTACAAAAAAGATAATGTAGAGTTAAAAGAAATTCAAAGAAAGATGAAAAGTCTAACAGATGATGAATTACTTGACTTAGTAAAAGTATCAAAAATCTTAGGTTACTCGGGCATAACTGAAAGTATGGATATGGAGATTAGACCAAAAGGATATAGAGTTTTAAATAAAATTCATAGGTTACCAAGTGCAATTATAGAGAATATTATTAATTATTTCGATGACTTTAAAAGTATTCAAGCAGCTTCAATTGAAGATTTAGATGAAGTTGAGGGAATAGGTGAAATAAGAGCAACTTATATAAAAAATGGACTTATAAAAATGGAAAGAATGGCATCTTTAGATATGCAAATATAATGTAATTTTAAGAAAAAATTAATGAAAAATTCATATATATGATGTATCATATAAATCACACACTATAGGGGGTGAAGTTTTGATAAGCAAAATAATAAGAATGTTAATATCTCTTTTAGGAGTTATAATAGGAACAACTTCATATTTAAGTCTAGAAAAAATATTTCCACAACTTAGTTTTGGAATAGATAACGCATATTTAGTAGGTATAGTAGCAGGGCTATTAGTAGGTGTACTTTTCTACTTGATAAGTCCTTGGATTTTCAATAAAGTAAGAAGATTTGTAAAAATTTTAGATACTGAAATATCTAAATATCCACAGACAGATATATTATTAGGAGTAGTAGGACTAATTGTAGGCTTAGTTATCGCCTATCTAATAGTAGGAGGGGTATTTGGACCAATTTCAGGAATGCCTTTAATCAAAACAATTTTATCTATAATAATCTATTTATTTATGGGTTATATAGGTGTAAAAATTACATTGAAAAGTAGAGAAGATTTATTTAATATTAGTAAGTTAAGTAGATTATCTGCAAATTTAGGAAAAGATAAATCAAGTAAAAAAGATAATGCTACAAAATCAATACCACCAAAAGTATTAGATACTAGCGTAATAATAGATGGTAGAATAGCAGATATCTGCAGAACTGGTTTTGTAGAAGGAAAACTTATAATACCTAAGTTTGTTTTAAATGAATTACAACATATTGCAGATTCTTCTGATGACTTAAAAAGAGTTAGAGGAAGAAGAGGTCTAGATATACTTAATATAATTCAAAAAGAGTTAGATATAGAGGTCGAAATAACTGAAAAGGATTTTGATGACATATCAGAAGTTGATAGCAAACTTCTTAAGCTTGCTCAAGTAATGAATGGAAAGGTCGTAACAAATGATTATAACCTAAACAAAGTAGCTCAATTCCAAGGTGTGGAAGTCTTAAATATAAATGAACTTGCTAATGCTGTTAAGCCTGTTGCTATACCAGGTGAAGAAATGATAGCTCAAGTTGTAAAAGAAGGTAAAGAATCTAATCAAGGAATAGCTTACTTAGATGATGGAACAATGATAGTTGTAGAAGGTGGGAAGAAACATATTGGCGAAACTATAAATGTATTAGTTACATCAGTGCTTCAGACTTCTGCAGGAAGAATGATATTTGGAAAACCTAAGAATTAATATAATAAGGACCTTCTATTCATAGAAGGTCCTTTTTTACTTACTTAATAATAAACTTTTAAATCGAAATAAGAAGAGGTGAAGTTATGAATAGCGTAGTTATCGTTAGCGCAGGTAGGGGAAGTAGAATGAAAGCAGATATAAATAAGCAATTTCTAAAAATCGGAGATAAAGAAGTAATAGCCCATACCATAGATAAATTTTATAACAATGAAAACATAGGAGAAATAATTATAGTAGTAAGAGAAGATGAAAAAGAATTTTTTCAAGAAAATGTTATAGATAAATATGGATATAAAAATATTAAGATTGCTTTTGGTGGAAAGGAAAGACAAGATTCAGTTTACAATGGACTTAAAGCACTAGATAAAAATTGTGAAATAGTTTTAATTCATGATGGTGCAAGACCTTTTGTAACTGATGAAATTATAGAAAAATCCATAGAATGCGCCCAAAAATATAACTGTGCAATAGTTGGGGTTCCTGTTAAAGACACCATAAAAATAGTGAATGAAAATAATGATGTATGTGATACTCCAAGTAGAAATAAATTATGGTCAATTCAAACTCCACAAGTTTTTGACTATTCATTAATTATGAAAGCTCATGAAAAAGCTAAAGTTGATAAATACTATGGTACAGATGATTCAATGTTGATGGAGTATTTAGGATATAATGTAAAGGTAGTAGAAGGTTCTTATAATAATATAAAAATAACTACTCCTGAAGATTTAAAAATTGCAGAGGAAATTTTAAGATAAAACTAACATAAAAAGGAGCAAATTTACATGAGAATTGGTTTAGGATACGATGTACATAAACTTGTTGAAGGAAGACCTTTAATTATAGGAGGGGTAAGCGTTCCACATGAAAAGGGACTACTTGGACACTCTGATGCAGATGTATTGATTCATGCTATAATGGATGGTATGTTAGGGGCACTTGCCTTAGGTGATATAGGTAAACACTTCCCAGATACAGATGAAAAATACAAGGGTGCAGACAGTATTAAATTATTAAAGTGTGTTAATAATTTAATAAATGAAAAAGGATATGAGATAAATAATATAGATAGCATAATAATTGCTCAAAGTCCTAAGATGGCACCATATATAGAAGAAATGAGAATAAATATTGCTCAAATACTAAATACAGATGTTGGGAATATTAGTGTGAAAGCAACTACGGAGGAGGGCCTTGGATTTACAGGTACAAAACAAGGTATTTCAGCACAAAGTATTTGTTTATTGAATAAAAAATAAATAAATTAGGTATAGTAGAAAAAGTTTATCACAAAAGCTTTTGATAAGCAGTATATTAATATTACTTACTGGATATAATAATTTTTATATAGTAAAAGACAAGAAAAATAAAACTATTTTGAAATATACACTAAAAATTATAATGATATTATTTAAAAGTTGAAGTTGACAATAAAAATAAAATGCTATATCATTAAATTATTATATTTTTAAACAACTTGAATAAGACTAAAAACAATAATAAAGAAATAGTAAAAAATGAAATCTTTACAGAGAGGGAATAGTGGTGAGAGTTCCTAAGAGGAAGTTTTTGAACCAGTCTTTTAGTATAAAAACGGTAAAAAGTTTTTACGGGTCAGGACCGTTACATCCCTTGAGAGAATCATAATATATTATGATTAATTAGAGTGGTACCGCGGAAAGTCAGCCTTTCGTCTCTATTTTTAGAGATGAAGGGCTTTTTTTATATATTTAAAGAAATTATAATTTCTAATTGCTTAAACTGCGCAAAGCAAATTTTATATTTTGAAAATAATTAAAAAATTTAGGAGGTAATTTAATATGAGAATGTCAAAAATGTTTATACCAACGTTAAAAGAAATTCCAGCTGATGCAGAGATAACAAGTCATCAGTTAATGTTAAGATCAGGGATGATTAAAAAAATGTCTTCAGGACTTTACAATCATTTACCATTAGGACTAAGAGTTTTTAAAAAAATAAGTGACATAATAAGAGAAGAGATGAATGCAAAAGATGGTAATGAAATCTTCTGTACAGGTATAATACCTGCTGAATTATGGCAAGAGTCTGGAAGATGGACTGCAATGGGACCTGAAATGTTTAGATTACAAGATAGAACAGGTAAAGATTACTGCCTTGGACCAACACATGAAGAAGTATTTACAGATATAGTAAGACAAGAAGTTAAGTCATATAAAGATCTTCCTTTAAACTTATATCAAATACAAGCTAAATATAGAGATGAAAGAAGACCTAGATTTGGTGTAATGAGAACTAAAACTTTCTTAATGAAGGATGCTTATAGTTTTGATATAGATGAAGCTGGATTAGACAAATCATACCACGATATGTTTGAAGCATACACTAATATATTCGCTAGATGTGGATTAGATAATGCACCAGTACAAGCAGATTCAGGAGCTATAGGTGGAGCTTTCTCAGCAGAATTTATGGTTAAATCAGAAGTTGGGGAAGATGAAATAGTATTCTGTAAAGAGTGTGATTATGCAGCTAATATAGAAAAAGCTGAATCAGTAAATCATGAGCCATGCAAAGAAGAAATGTTGGAGTTAGAAGAAGTTTCTACACCAGATGTAAAAACAATAGAACAATTAGAAGCGTTTATGGGAGCTGATGCAAGTAAGTTTGCAAAAACTCTAATATTTGATGCAGATGGAAAATCTGTAGCAGTAGTTGTTAGAGGAGACAGAGATGTCAATGACACAAAAGTAGCTAATGCTGTAGGTGATGTTATTGAAATGGATTTAGCAGGAGAAGAGATGGTTAAGAAAGTTACTGGTGCTGAAACAGGATTTGCTGGACCAATAGGAATAAAAGCTGATTACTTATTTATAGATCAAGAAATAGTAGATCAATCAAATTTAGTTGTTGGTGGAAATAAAACAGGATACCATATAAAAAATGCTAACTATGGAAGAGATTTTGAAGGTGTAGTAGGAGATTTCAGATCTGTACAACACGGAGATAAATGTATCAAGTGTGGTGGAGAATTAGAAATAATGAGAGGTGTTGAAGTTGGTCACATCTTTAAGTTAGGAACTAAATACTCTGAAGCAATGAACTGTACTTTCGTAGACAAAGATGGTAAATCTCAACCAATACAAATGGGATGTTATGGAATAGGTGTTGAAAGAACTGCAGCAGCTATAATAGAACAACACTATGATGAGAATGGTATAAAATGGCCTTTATCAGTAGCTCCATATCATGTTATAGTTGTACCAGTAAACATGAAAAAAGAAGAGCAAGTAGAAAATGCAGAAAAAATCTACAAGCAATTAGAAGCTATAGGTGTTGAAACTATATTAGATGATAGAGATGAGAGACCAGGATTCAAATTCAAGGATGCTGAGTTAATAGGTATACCAATGAGAATTACTGTTGGTAAAGATATAGTAGACGGAAAAGTTGAATTTGTATTAAGAGAAACTGGTGAAAAAGAATTAATAGCTGTAGAAGATATAGAATCTAGAGTTAGAGAAGAATTCAAAAAAAATAACGTAAGACTGTAATAGATTAGTTTTAGGAGGCATAAGATGAGTAATGTTAGAGTAAGATTTGCTCCGAGTCCTACAGGGTTTGTTCACATAGGTAGCTTAAGAACGGCTCTTTATAACTATTTATTCGCTAAGAAAATGGGCGGAGAATATATATTAAGAGTAGAAGATACTGACAGAACAAGACTTGTTGATGGTGCAATAGAAAATATGTTAAACGCTATGAAATGGGCTGGCGTAAATCACACAGAAGGTGTTATGTTAGATGACAATGGTAATGTGGTTCAAAAAGGTGACTGCGGACCATACATCCAATCTGAAAGACTAGATATATACCAAAAATATATACAAGAACTTTTAGATAGTGGTAAGGCTTACTACTGTTTCTGTACAAAGGAAAGATTAGATGAAGTAAGGGAAAAACAAAGAGAAGCTGGAGAAACTGCTAAATATGATGGTCACTGTAGAGACCTTTCTAAAGAAGAAGTTGAAGCTAAAATAGCAGCTGGTGAACCTTATGTTATAAGACTTAAATTACCAGAAAACCATGTTATAAAATTCATGGATGGTGTTAGAGGAGAAACCGAATTCAATACTAATGATTTAGATGATCAAGTTTTAATAAAAACTGATGGTTTCCCAACATACCACTTTGCTGTTGTAGTTGATGACCACTTAATGGGGATTACTCATGTAATAAGAGGTGAAGAATGGGTTTCTTCAACTCCTAAACATGTATACTTATATGAAGCATTTGGATGGGAAGCTCCAACATTTGTACATTTACCAAACATACTTAATAAAGAAAAGAAAAAATTAAGTAAGAGACAAGGTGATGTTGCAGTAGAAGACTTCAAGCAAAAAGGATACTTACCAGAAGGATTAGTTAACTATGTTGCGCTAGTTGGTTGGTCTCCAGAAGAAAATAAAGAAATATTCTCTATGGAAGAACTTGAACAAGCCTTCTCTATAGAAAGAGTTTCTAAGAGTGGTGGAGTATTTGACACAGAAAAATTAAACTGGGTTAACCAACACTACATGAAAGATGGAGATGATGAAGTATTAACTGCTTTAGCTATACCATTCTTAGTAGAAGCTGGATTTGTGACAGAGGAAGAAGCTAAAGAAAAGTATGATTTCTTAAAAGGAATAGTTTCAGTTTTAAAGGAAAAATTACAATATGTAAAAGAAATAACTGATCATGCTTCAATATTCTTTGGAGATACAGTTGAACTAGAAACTGAAGAATGTGGAGATTTCTTAAAATTAGAGCATATACCTACTCTAGTAGATGCTTTAATAGAAAAGCTATCTAACATGGAAGTTTTAGATGAAGCTAGCGCAAAAGCTATGCTTAAAGAAATACAAAAAGAACATGGAATAAAAGGTAAAAACTTATTTATGGGATCAAGAATAAGTTTAACAGGACAAATGCATGGTCCAGACCTTAATAAGATAATGGAAGTTATCGGAAAAGAAACTTGTTTAAACAGATTATCATATGTAAAAAATAACATATTATAATAAATAAGAATTGCTATCGAAAAGATAGCAATTCTTTTGCTTTAATTTAACAAAAGTTGAAGAATATGTTTTTTATAAAGAGTTAATTATGTATAATAATATAGTAGAGCAAATTTATTAGAAAATATTTGTATTTTCTTTAGATAATGTGAGCAAAATTAAAGTTAGAAATAAAATATATAAGGGTATAATAATATCATTGCTATACAATGGAATGAATTTATTTATAGAAAAATATTTTAAGATACATAATGAAGAGTAAACTAAATAGAAAGGAGAGATGGGAAAATGAAATTATTTAATACCATGACAAGATCAAAAGAAGAGTTTAAACCATTAGAAGAAGGAAAGGTTAAGATGTACGTTTGTGGACCAACAGTGTATAACTACATACATGTAGGTAATGCTAGACCTTTTATAATTTTTGATACATTAAGAAGATACTTAGAATATAGAGGGTATGATGTAAGCTATGTTCAAAACTTTACTGACGTAGATGACAAGATAATAAAAAGAGGTCATGAAGAAAATATAGAACCAGAAGAAGTTGCTAAAAAATATATAGAAGAATACTTTGTAGATGCTGATGGACTTGGAATAAAAAGAGCAACTGTACATCCACAAGTTACAGAAAATATAGAAGAAATAATTGAATTTGTTAAAGAATTAGAAGACAAAGGATATGCATATGCAGTAAATGGAGACGTATACTTTGATACTCAAAAATTCAATGAATATGGAAAACTTTCTGGAATAAAACAAGATGAATTAGAAGCAGGATCAAGAATAGAAGTAAATGACCAAAAAAGACATCCAATGGACTTTGTTTTATGGAAGGCTAAAAAAGAAGGTGAACCAGGATGGATGAGTCCATGGGGAGAAGGTAGACCAGGATGGCATATAGAATGTTCAGTTATGTCTCGTAGATATTTAGGGGATACTATAGATATACATGCTGGAGGTCAAGACTTAAAATTCCCTCATCATGAGAATGAAATAGCGCAAAGTGAAGCAAGAAGTGGAAAAACATTCTCAAATTACTGGATGCATAACGAATATATTAACATAAATAACGAGAAAATGAGTAAGTCAAAAGGTAACTTCTTTACAGTAAGAGATATATCAAAGCTATATGACTTAGAGATAGTGAGATTCTTTATGTTATCAACTCACTACAGAAACCCTATAAACTTTAGTGATGAAATACTAAATCAATCTAAAGCTGGACTTGAAAGATTATACAATGCAAAAGAAAGATTAGAATTTATAATAAGTAAATTAAGTGATGATGCTGAAAATGCTGAAGAGCTAAAATTAGAAGAAGAGCTAAACTCATTTAGACAAAGATTTATAGATGCTATGGATGATGACTTAAATACAGCAGATGCTGTAAGTATAATATTTGAATTAGCTAAATTTATGAACTCTAATGTAAATGAAAACTCAACTAAAGAATTTGCTAATAAAGTTTTAGCTGAGTTTAATGAGTTAACTAGTGTATTAAACGTTGTGAATAAAAAACAAGATGATATGCTAGATGAAGAAATAGAAAAATTAATAGAAGCTAGAACACAAGCTAAGAAAAATAAAGATTTTAAATTAGCTGATGAAATAAGAGATGAACTATTAGAAAAAGGTATTGTACTTGAAGACACAAGACAAGGAGTTAAATGGAGAAGGGCATAAAAATGGATAAAACACAACTAGTGACTATGTCACCTTTGGTATTAGCTTATTTGGGAGACACTGTATATGAATCTTATATAAGAGAGTATTTAATAAGAGATAACTGTAATAAAAAGGTTAATGATTTACACAAAACGGCAATCAAATACTCGAATGCAAAAGCTCAAGCATCTATAATACATGGTATGATGGAAGAGTTTACAGAAGAAGAAACTAGAATATACAAACGAGGAAGAAATCAAAAATCTCATACATCTCCTAAAAATGCAGACATTATAGATTATAAATGTGCAACTGGGTTTGAAGCTCTAGTAGGATATCTATATTTAAAAGAAGACAAAGAAAGACTTGAATATATAGTATATAAAGGAATTTCTATAATAGAAAGTAATATGTAACAAAAAAAGTATTGCCACTTGTGCAATACTTTTTTATTTAGTTGGTAAACCTATTGAAATAGAGAGAATTAAATGCTACTTTTTAAAATATTCCATAAATTATATGGTAATATAGTATAATATATTTATAACAATAGAACTAGGAGGTAAATATATGAAGGTAAAACTATTAGCACATACTCCACAACCTGAAAAGGTAATAGCTATGGCAGCTAAACTTTGTTATTCTCCAGTTGGAGTGGATGAAATAGAACAAAATTTAAGTGATGAAAGCGTGGAAAAGTTTTTAAATATGTTGATTAATATGGGACATGAATCTCCGTTAGAGCATGTAACATTTACATTTGGAATAGAAGGAATATCTAGGAGTTGTTCTCACCAAATAGTAAGACATAGAATAGCGAGTTTTTCTCAGCAAAGTCAAAGGTATGTTAAGCTAGATCAGTTTGAGTACATTATTCCTCCACAAATTGAAAAAATAGAAGAAGCTAAAGAAATCTTTATTCAGTCTATGAAAAAAGACCAAGAAGATTACGATAAATTAGTTGATATACTATTTAAAAAGCATTATAACAATTTACTTGAAAAAGGTAAAAACGAAAAACAAGCAAAATCCCAAGCAGAAAAAATAGCAATTGAAGATGCAAGGTATGTATTTCCTAATGCTTGTGAAACAAAGATGGTACTTACCATGAATATAAGAAGTTTATACAACTTCTTTGATCATAGATGTTGTGAAAGAGCACAATGGGAAATAAGGGAACTTGCAGTCGAAATGTTAAGACAAGTAAAAGCAGTAGCGCCAGTATTATTTAAAAAATGTGGACCGAGATGTGTTTCAGGGCCATGTACTGAAGGTAAAATGAGTTGCGGTGAAATAGTCAGCATAAGGGAAAAATTCAAAAATTTATAGGCGGTGAACGAAATTGACAAATATAGAGGGAAGAAATCCCGTAATTGAAGTTTTAAAAAGCGACAGACAAATAGATAAAATAATGATCGCAAATGGAGCTAAAGAAGGTTCTATAAAAAAGATAATAGGAATGGCTAAGGACAAAAACATAGTTGTACAGTATGTGAATAAAAGTAAGTTAGATGAAATAAGTACAAGTCATGCGCACCAAGGTGTAATAGCTATTGTAAGTGATTATAAATATTATGAATTAGAAGAATTAATAGAAAAAGCAAAAAGCACAAATGAAGATATGTTCTTTATAATATTAGATGAAATTACTGATCCACATAATTTAGGGACAATAATAAGAACAGCAGATGCTGTTGGAGCTCATGGAGTTATAATACCAAAGAGAAGATCTGTACATATTACTCCTGTTGTGGCCAAAGCATCTGCAGGAGCTGTAGAATATGTACCTGTTTGTAAAGTAACCAATATAGTCAATACAATAAAAAGATTAAAAGAAGAAGGTCTTTGGATAGCTGCGGCAGATATGGACGGAGAAGTTTTCTATGAGCAAAACTTAACAGGTCCCCTTGGGTTAGTTATAGGAAGTGAAGGATTTGGTATATCTAGGCTAGTTAAACAAAATTGTGACTTCACTGTAAAAATGCCAATGACAGGTAATGTTACATCACTGAATGCCTCTGTAGCAGGCGGAATACTTCTTTATGAAATATTTAGGCAAAGAAATAAAGGCTAAATGTTAGAAAAATGAGGAGACATAATAGAAATTCTTATTTAATAATAGATGGTTACAATATTATAAACGCATGGGATAATTTAAAAGAAATATCTAAAGATGATTTAGAAGGTGCCAGAGAAAAACTAATTCATTACATTATTGAATATGCACAATATACTGGTAAAAAAGCAATCATAGTATTTGATGCTTATAATGTAAAAAACTCTAAAGAAAAAATAGAAGAGAGAAAGTATATAACTATAGTATATACAAAAGAACATCAAACAGCAGATAGTTATATAGAAAAATATATAAGTTCATTATCAAAATATGATGATATAGAAGTTGCTACTAGTGACTATGCAGAACAACAAATTATTTTAGGAAAAGGGGCTTCAAGAGTATCTGCAAGAGAGTTAAAACTCTATGTAGACAGTGCAATAGGAAAAATTAAAGAAGAACAAGAGAAACGTCAGCAAAAAATACAACGAAATTTCTTGGAGGAACGGTTAGACAAAGAGATATTGTCGAAACTTGAGAACATTCGTAGAAAGCATTGAAAACACTAAGTTTCGTAAGCTATAATATACTTATGAAACTTTTAATTGGGGGAGATTTTAATGTTAGTAGCTAATGATAATGATTACAAAGGATTGGATAATAATCAGCAAGATGAGTACAATATTGTATTAAAAGCAAGCAATGGGGATAAAATAGCATTAGAATATATTATTACAAAATATAAGAACTTTGTTAAAGCAAAGGCAAAATCCTACTTTTTAGTAGGTGCTGATAAAGAAGATATAATTCAAGAGGGCATGATAGGTCTGTATAAGGCTGTAAGAGACTTTGATGGAAGTAAGACTAATTCATTTAAGTGTTTTGCAGAAATTTGTATAACTAGGCAGATAATAACTGCAATTAAAACTGCCACAAGACAAAAACATATACCTCTTAATTCATATGTATCTTTAAATAAGCCTATTTATGATGAAGAGTCAGATAGAACTCTTTTAGACATAATAGCAACGAGTATAGTTACTGATCCAGAGGAACTAATAATAAGTAAAGAAGAACTAAGAAATATAGAAACTAAAATGAATGAACTTCTTAGTGATTTGGAACTTGAAGTGTTGGAATTATACTTAAATGGTAAGTCTTATCAATATATTGCGGACAAGCTTGATAGAGATGTTAAATCAATAGATAATGCTCTTCAAAGAGTCAAGAGAAAATTGGAAAAACATCTTGAAAACAGGAATGATTAATAGTAAAATACTTAACATAAGCTTATAGTAAGCATTTTAATCTATATTTAAATACAACAGGAGGTATTTTAAAATGGCTAAGGCTAAATTTGA
>NZ_JANKBY010000429.1:0-2517 GCF_024621905.1 Terrisporobacter muris | reverse complement strand
AGGATTGTATGAATTTACTAGGATTAGTGGTTGAATACAACCCATTTCATAATGGTCATAAATACCATTTAGAAAAATCAAAGGAAATAGCAAAGGCAACTCATACTATGGCTATAATGAGTGGTTCTTTTTTACAAAGAGGAGAGCCCGCTTTATTTGATAAATATACAAGAGCAGAGATGGCAGTAAAAAGTGGTGTGGATTTAGTAATAGAACTTCCAACTCTTTATGCTTGTCAAAGCGCAGAAATTTTTTCTCACGGTGCCATAGCTACCTTAAACTCTCTTAATTGCGTTAGTTCAATTTGTTTTGGAAGTGAAGAAGGAGATGTGGGAATCTTAAATACAATAGCGGAGATTTTAGTTAAAGAACCTATAGAATTTAAGTTAAATTTAAAAAAGCATTTAGATGATGGTGTCGTTTTCCCAATAGCAAGAAGTAAAGCTCTATATGAATATATAAAAACTCATAATCTTTTACATTTAAATGAAAATGAACTTCAACAAGTTTTGAATTCTTCTAATAATATATTAGGTATTGAATATATTAAAAGTTTAATTAAGATATATAGCTCTATTAAACCTTATACCATCACTAGAGTTGCATCTGAATATAATTCCAGTGATATAAATAGTAATATTTGTTCAGCCACAGCTATTAGAAATTCTTTAAAAAATAACCAAAACTTGCAACTTATTGAAAATGTTATCCCAAAACCGACTTTTGATGAAATTAATAGTAAAATAGATAGTAATTTTAACCCTGTATTTGATTATATGTTCTACGACATATTATCTTCTATTATTATTAGAGACTACGAAAATTTGCATAACTATTTTGAGGTCAATGAAGGTATAGAAAATAAAATTTATTCTAATATTTTCACTTCTCAAAGTTTAGAAGAGTTAATTAATTCTACAAAGTCAAAACGTTATACTATGACTAAAATAAAGAGAACTTTAAATAATATTTTGCTAGGTGTTACCAAAGAAGATATATTAAAAGTAAAGGATTTAAATTCAATCCCTTACATTAGAGTTTTAGCTTTCAATAACAAGGGCCGAGAAATTATAAAGAAAATAAAAACTTCTAGTGATATTGAAATTATAACTAAATTTTCAAAAATAAGTCATATTGATGACCCTATATTTAAAACACTTATTAAATATGATTTAAAATCTAGCAATATGTATAATCTTATTTATTACAAAAATAATAAAGATCTATTAAAAGGACCCATGGATTATTATTTATCACCTAAGTATTTGCCATGATTATAAATTTTATAATACAAGAAAAGGGCTATTAATTTATAGTCCTTTTTCACTATTCAAATAATTATTTTTCATATTTCATTTTTTTTATTAATATAATACCTTAAAGTCTTTATTATATAGGTGATTTTATGAATATATCTAAATTAACAAAATATTTTTTACCCAAAATTATAGTTTTATTATTAATTATTGGAATTATAATTTTCCCTGATGATTCTATTGAAGCTGCGCAAAATGGAATACATATATGGGTAAATATATTAATGCCCTCTTTACTACCTTTTATAATCGGTGCTAATTTGATAGTTTCTTTGAAGATAGTTGATATTATAGGCGTAATAATAAATCCCATAACTCAATTTATCTTCAATGTATCAGGTAAAAGTGCACTAGTTTTTGCAATCTCAGCAGTATCTGGATATCCTGTAGGTGCAAGACTGGCATCTGATTTAAGGCTAAACCAAGATATTTCTCAATACGAAGGTCAAAGGTTAGTATCATTTTGTTCCACATCAGGTCCCTTATTTATAATTGGTGCTGTGGCAGTCGGAATGTTAAACGATGCATACTTAGGATATGTAATGCTTATTTGCCATTATCTAGGAGCCATAACTGTTGGTTTACTTTTTAGAAGATACGGAAAAGAAAAAAGAGAAAGGTCAAATAAAACCATAATTAATAATATAAAATCCATAATTAATACTCCAGAAAAGGATGGTTTTTTTATTTCTTTTGGAAATGCCGTTATAAGTGGTGTAAATACTTTATTGGCTGTTGGTGGTTTTGTAATAATTTTTTCTGTAGTTTTTAAAATCCTAACGTTATTTAATGTAATAGATGGTATATCTTACATATTGTGCTTTTTCTTTTCTTCTTTAGGCATGACAAAAGAGGTTTGTTCTGCTTTTATAAGTGGGTTATTTGAAATTACAATAGGTTGTAATAATGTAACTAGCATTACATATATTTCTGAGGTAATTAAAGCCAGTTTATGCAGTTTCATCATAGGCTTTAGTGGTTTATCTATTCTAGCTCAATGTTGTAGCTTTATAGCTAAGACTGATATTAAAACTAGTATTTACATATTCAACAAATTTTTACATGGTACATTTGCAGCTTTATATACGTTTTTACTTTATCCAATAAGCTCAAATTACTTACCAGTTTCAAATTTTTCATCAATTTATAATTCTATTTACAATAACAATATCCTAAATCATTATTTTTATAATTTTAAAAT
>NZ_JANKBY010000428.1:0-2518 GCF_024621905.1 Terrisporobacter muris | reverse complement strand
ATTTTAATAACTTCCTATTTACAACTTTTAGCTTATTTTCATCTTCACTTATTTCTAAATCTCTTCCTTCAATTATCACTCCACCACATACAAAACCTATAAATAACATATTAAATAGTATTTGTTCTATTGATAAGTTGCTTTGCATTATATTTGAGTTAATTGAGTTTCCATTACTAAATATGCCTAAGTTTTCTGCAACTTCTATTGTTTCCATAAGATATATTACAAATAGTATATATAACATATTTATTAAAGAATTTACTGAATGTTTTTTGTTCATCTCTCCTCCATAAAAGTACATAATTTCACTACTTAATTTATAATCTTAAAAATTTATTTTCTTGATTTTGTATTGATCAATACAAATTTTTTAATCCATTCCTATAATTTGAAATTCTTTATTTCTTAATATGTTAAGTAACTGTTCATCTGATGTAATTTTATTCTTTGTACAAATACCTGTTCTACATAAATCTTCCTTTTGGTGTACATCACTCCCACCTGTAGCTATAAGTCTTGGATTTTCTTCATAAACAACTTTTGTCAAATCATTATTATTGTTGTGTCTTGGGTTTTGGTTATTTACCTCAATACCATGTAAATAATTTATGTCCTCTAATTTACTGCCTTTTTGTCTATGAGGGTGAGCTTGGATAATGATTGCTTTATCTTTGAATTTATTATAAAAATCTTTTAGGCCCATCTCTATCATCCATTCATTTTCTAGATAATCTTCTTTTTCAAATCCAAATACTAAAAAGTCATTTGTATCATTGTTAAAACTAATTTCCATCCCTAGGCCTATGTAAAAATCTTTATCCTTACAATATTCTATACCTCTATCATAGCTATAAAAGAATTCCTTTGTTTTTTCTTTCCAATCTTCTCTTCTACACTTTCTGAAGTAACCTTTTCTCAAATGGTCTGTAAGGACTAATCCCGAGTAACCTTCTTCTATGTATTTGTCTATTATTTCTTCTATACTTAAGCGCCCGCAAGGACTGATTTCTTTTGTGTGTATATGTAAATCGTATTTAAATTTCATCTGTCTTCCCCTTATCTTATAACTTTACTATTATATTATATAAAAAATACCTAAGTTGAAAACTAATAACTTAGGTATTTTTTTATTTATTTTTTATTAGTAACTCTAACATTGTTTTTATTTCTATTTCTATTGTTGCTTCTCTTTGGTCTATTATCATTTTTATTAACCTTATTATTTCTTGATTCTTTAGCATCATTTGCACTATTTACATATGCATGATCATTTACAACTTCAATTTTCTTATTTATTAATTTTTCTATTGAATTATAAAGATTTCTTTCTTCTATAGAACAAAAGGCTATGGCTGTTCCACTCTTCCCTGCTCTTCCTGTACGTCCAATTCTATGAACATAAGTCTCAGCAACTTCTGGCAAGTCAAAGTTAATTACATGAGATAATTCATCTATATCTATACCTCTTGCTGCTATATCTGTTGCCACTAGTACTCTTGTTTTCTTCTCTTTAAAATTGTTTAAAGCAAGCTGTCTTGCATTTTGCGACTTATTTCCATGAATAGCTTCAGCAGTAATTGATGCATTCACAAGATCTTTTGTTATCTTATTTGCTCCATGTTTTGTTCTAGAAAATACAAGAACAGATTCCATAGATTTATCTTTTAATAAATCGATTAATAAAGATTTCTTTTTTCTACTACTTACAAAATAAATACTTTGCTTTATAGTTTCTGTTGTAGATGACACTGGTGCAACTTCCACTTTAACAGGATTGTTAAATATTGAATCAGCAAGCTTTGATATTTCCTTTGGCATTGTAGCTGAGAAGAAAATATTTTGACGAACTTTTGGCAGGTATTTTATGATTCTTTTCACATCATGAATCATTCCCATATCTAGCATACTATCAGCTTCATCTAAAACAAAATACTTAACATTATCTAGATTGATGAATTTTTGATTATATAAATCAATCATTCTACCTGGTGTGGCTATTAATACATCTACACCTTTCTTCAATGCCTCTGTTTGAGGATTTTGTGAAACTCCACCAAATATTACTAAACTCTTTATATTTGTATTTTTTGAATAAGTCTTAAAGTTCTCACCTATTTGTATGGCAAGTTCTCTAGTAGGTGCCAGTATTATAGCTTTTATATTCTTTTTACTTTTTCCCTCATTATATATATTTTGTAATATAGGAATAGCAAAAGATGCTGTTTTACCAGTTCCTGTTTGTGCACATCCTAGTAAATCCCTACCTTCCAATAAATGTGGAATTGATTTTTCTTGTATAGGAGTTGGACTTTTATATCCCTCCTCTTCTAGTGCCCTTTGTATGGGCTCTATTATATCTAAATCTTTAAATAACATGATGTCTCCTTCAATTATTGCTTTTATATTAATTTAATTATCTCACTAAAAAATAAACACTTCTCATTTGTGCTTCATACACAACCTAAGAAGTGTTAGTCTTCTATATTATCATACTTTTTTATAAATATCTATTTTT
>NZ_JANKBY010000427.1:0-2531 GCF_024621905.1 Terrisporobacter muris | reverse complement strand
CTGCAATTTTTATGAACTTTTTATTTAATTTTAATAATTATGTACGTATTTTTACAAACTTTTTTATTCATTTTTATATATTCAATATCGTTTATACCCATATATGCTTACTTTAACTCCAGTTTAATTCATATGTAAGACTCAACAATCATCATACATATAATAAATATTAAGCTCAATTCGTAAATATTTATAGTAAATTATAAATTTCTTTAATAAAAAAAGATGTAGGTTTTAATTCCTACATCTTTTCAATCTATCTAACTGATACTAATTTATCTTTTTCTTTTACTGCACCTTTAGCTACTACTTCAACATCTTCATAACTATCTGTATTAGTAATTATTATAGGAGTAACTATTGGATATCCAGCTTCTTTTATTTTTTCTATATCAAACTCAACTAAAAGATCTCCTACCTTAACTTTGTCTCCTGCTTTAACATGAGTACTGAAATGCTTACCATTTAATTTAACAGTATCTAAACCTATGTGTATTAATACTTCCACACCATTGTCTGATGTTAATCCTACAGCATGTTTTGTTTCAAATACTGTTGAAACTGTTCCATCTACTGGAGATACCGCCCTACCAATAGTTGGCTCTATAGCAACACCTTTACCTAGCATACCTTCAGAGAATACTCCATCTCCTACTTCTTCTAAAGATATTGCATTACCTTCTATTGGTGCTACAATTACACAAACATTTTCAACTTTTTCTTCTTTTACTTCTTCTTTAGTTTCTACAGCTACATCTTCAGCTAAAACAACTTTAACACCACTTGCTATAAAATCTTCTAAATTTGATTTTATAACTGTAACTCTTGGCCCATATATAACTTGTATTCCATTACCTTTTATTATAACACCTGCTGCTCCACTTGATCTTAGTAAAGATTCACTTACTTTAGAAGCATCTTTTACTGTTACACGAAGTCTTGTAGCACAACAGTCTAAATCACTTAAATTTTCTTCTCCACCTAAACCTTTTAATATCATAGCTGATACTTGGTTATCTTGGCTTTCTGCTTGTCCTTCTTTTTTAGCATTTACATCTGCTCTTGTATATAATTTAACTTCTTCTTCATCGTCTCTTCCTGGAGTTTTAAAGTTAAATTTCTTAATTAAGAACGTAAATAAGAAGTAGTAAACTGCAAAGTATATTAAACCAATCCAAACTATATTTATCCAATGAGTTTTAGCATTTCCTTGTAATATTCCAAATAGCGTTAAATCTATTAATCCTCCTGAGAAAGTCATACCAACTCCAACATTTAACATGTGCATTAACATATAAGCAGCTCCTGCAAATATTGAGTGTATAACATATAACACTGGGGCAACAAATAAGAATGTAAATTCTATTGGCTCAGTTATACCTGTTAACATTGCTGTTAATGCTGCTGATAATAATAATCCTCCGGCAACTTTACGTTTTTCTGGCTTAGCACATTTATACATTGCAAGTGCTGCACCTGGTAAACCAAATATCATAAGCGGGAATTTACCAGACATAAACCTAGTAGCTTCTACACTAAATTGCGTTGTAGATGGATCTGCTAGTTGTGCAAAGAATATATTTTGAGCACCTTCTATTAATTGTCCTCCTACCATTGCAGTACCACCAACAGCAGTTTGCCAGAATGGTAAGTAGAATACATGATGAAGTCCAAACGGTATTAAAGCTCTTTCCATAAACCCATAAACCCAAGTTCCTGCATATCCTGAACTTTGAACTAAATTACCTACTGAATAAATAGCACTTTGTACATGTGGCCATATATAGAACATTAATATACCAACAAATAAATAAGTTGTAGCAGATATAATTGGAACAAATCTAGTTCCACCAAAGAATGATAGTACTTGTGGTAATTCAATTTTATAAAAACGATTATGTAGTGCTGCTACACCAAGACCTACTAACATACCTCCAAATACACCCATTTGAAGTGAAGTTATACCTAGTACGCTTGCTGTAGAACCAGCAAGCATAGCTTCTGTTCCACCATTAATGTTTATAAGAGCACCTATTGAGGCGTGCATAATTAAGAATGCAATAGCTCCAGATAAAGCTGCAACTTCTTTTTCCTTCTTCGCCATACCTATTGCAACACCCATTGCAAATAATAATGGTAAGTTTGCAAATACTATGTCCCCGGCATTACTTAAAACTGTTAAAAATGCATTTATAGGTGTCCCCGGTCCCATAATTCCCATTAACCCGTAAGCATTTAACATTGTTTCATTGGTGAATGATCCACCTATTCCTAAAAATAAACCTGCTACTGGTAAAATAGCTATCGGTAGCATAAATGATCTACCCACACGTTGTAAAACACCAAATATTTTATCTTTCATTAATTCTGGTCCTCTCCCTCATTTAGTATTTAATAATTTTATAATTGCTCTTTACAATTATATATAATTTACCTTAATTTATATAATGATACTACCATAGCTTAAATATCGGTGTCAATATTTTTATGCAACCGTTTGCACTATTATTTTTTATATTTATATTTATTTT
>NZ_JANKBY010000426.1:0-2539 GCF_024621905.1 Terrisporobacter muris | reverse complement strand
AGTATTAGAAATTTTAAAATAAAGGGAGATAAGAATATGTATTACGATTATCATATGCATTGTAGCTTTTCGGATGACAGTAATACTCCTATGGAGGATATGATAAATAAATCTATAGAGTTAGGATTAAAAGAGATTTGTTTTACTGATCATGTAGATTATAGTATTATTACAAATAATATAGAAGAAGATCATACTGTCGATTATAATGAATATTTTAGAAATCTTGAATATTTTCAAAATAAGTATAAGGATAAGGTAATCATTAAAAGAGGAATAGAAATGGGATTACAAAATCATACTCTATGTAAATGCATGGAAGATATAGAAAAAAATGAGTTCGATTTTGTTATAGCATCAATTCATACGATTAATAAATTGGATTTAATAGAAAGACATTTTTATCAAGATAAATCACAGTTTGAAGCTTATAGACAATATTATGAAATTTTATATAATATTATTAGAAAATTTAAAAATTATTCTGTCCTAGGGCATGTAGATTGTGTAAAAAGATATGGTGATTTGAACAATATAATTGATGATAAAGTATTTAGTGATGAAATTGATGAAATATTAAAAATGGCGATATACGATGGTAAAGGAGTTGAGATTAATACATCTAGTTTTAGATATAAGTTACCAGATTTAACGCCTTCATCATACATATTAAAAAGATACAAAGAGCTTGGTGGTGAAATTATTACTACAGGTTCTGATTCTCACAATCCAGCTCAAGTAGCTCATGAATTTAAACGAATTTATAAAGGATTGGAAGAAATGGGATATAAATATATTTGTACTTTTGATAAAATGAAGCCTAATTTTATAAAATTATAGATATAAAAGGGTGGTATCAAAAATGATACCACCATTAATTTTTCTAATACATTTGTTTGAACCCTTCCCCAAGTGCCTCGTGAACATCCGTAATAACTACAAATGCATTAGGGTCTACAGTTTTAACTATTTTTCTTAGAGTAGATACTTCTCTCTTTCCAACTACAACAAGTAGAGCATCCTTATCTTCTTTGGTATAACCACCTTTAGCATTAAGAATAGTAACACCTCTACTCATCTTTTCTAATATAGCATTAGATATTTCATCTGGTGAATTTGATATTATAGTAAATGATTTAGCGCTATAAATACCTTGGATAACCATATCACTTACTAGAACAGCAATGTATAATCCTATGGCAGAGTATAAACCAATTTCTACTTTCCCAGTAGCAAATATTGATGATACAACAACTATAAAATCAGCTACCCCCATTAATTTTGGAACACTAACTGATGGAAACCATCTGTTTAATATTAATCCTATTAAATCAGTACCACCTGTTGTTCCGTTGATTTTAAATATTATACCAAGTCCTAATCCTAAAATTACACCACCAGTAAGGGTTGCTAATAATACATCGTTGGTAATCTCAAGGGTTGCAAAATTTTCGCATAAGTTTAATGCTAAAGTAAAGAATACTATGCCTAATAAGGTTTTCAAACACTCCCTTTTTGTTAAAACCTTATAAGCGATGATGAATAATGGTACGTTAAAAAATAAGTTTACTAGCCATAAAGGTATGCTGAATAAATAATTAATTATTACTGCTAATCCTGTTAATCCTCCGGGTGCTATTGAATGAGGATCAAAAAATAACACAAATGATAATGCTAATAAAAAACAACCTACTATAAGAAGAAATGTTTCATACATAAACTCCTTAAAACTAATTTTTTCTTCTCCCATAATAAACCTCCATATTAATTTAAGCCTGACGAACTTTAATATTGCCTTGGTTACAAATAACATTCTAATCTTTATTTTAAAGAAAAACAACAACTTAAGGCGATAATTAAAATTTTAATAGGTATAAAATACCAGATGGATAAAATTTTTTTTATAATGAAAATAATACTATTCTCAATTACAATATAATTACAAACATATAAAGGGGTGTCATAAGATGAGTTTTTTTAGTGGGGAATTAAGAACTTTTGATCTATGTAAAATGAATGAGGAAATAGGAAAAAGTTTTGAAGTAAAATCATGTTATAATGGTGTAAGTAGAAATTTAGATGGAGAAGAAAAGAGTAAGCAAGTTGAAGACTTATTAAAATATAATGGTCAGATATATTACTTCTTTGGTATAAGAAAAGAACAGTACCTATGTTGTGTAAATGGACAAAAATATCTTATTAATGATGAAATGAATGAAAGTTCACAAGGAATAAATATGTCAGATGCATATATTAATCCTTATGAAGATATAAATTTAGGATTTTTAATTTCATATGATAATGGAAATATAGATATACAGCCGGCAATAGAAGGGGAAGCAGTAAGATGTCGAAGATGTGAGGCTATAGAAGATTGTGGCGATTTAAATAATGAAATGAAAAGTTTTATAAGTAAATATATATTATAAAATAAAGGAATATGATGAAAATCATATTCCTTTATTTTATGTATTTACAAACCATAGATACCTGTATTTCTATCAAGAAAAATAGGTAAATGAGGTGAGTTGAAAGTTAT
>NZ_JANKBY010000425.1:0-2546 GCF_024621905.1 Terrisporobacter muris | reverse complement strand
AACAGATTGATATAATAAATGTATACTCTTCTATGGCGAAAAGTAAAAGTTTGTAAATTAAAATTTAGCAATGGAGGAGACAATTTATGAATCAAGCAGTATCAATTAATAACAACAGTGTTAAGAAAAAATATTTTATGGTATTTATTTGTATGTTTATGCAGGCAATACCTTTTGGTGTGGCACAAAATATACAACCTTTATTTATACCTTATGTAATAAATAACTTTGGATTTTCATTAGCAGGATTTTCTTTAATATTCACATTTGGAGCAATGGCATCAGCAGCATTTTCACCATTTTTGGGAAAATTATTTGGTAAAGTAAATATAAAAGTATTATTTATAGTAGGTACAATGCTATCATCATTAGGATTTTTAGGATTTGGGTTTGCTAATACACTACCTCAATTTTACATATTATCAGCAATATCTCAAATAGGATGTGTTTTATTCTCTGGATTAGGAGTACCTTATGTAATAAATAACTGGTTCCCTAAGAAGGGTAGAGGTAAAGCTCTAGGGATTGCTTTCTCAGGAGGATCTATTGGTAATGTATTTTTACAACAAATAACTTCACAAATGTTAGCATCAAAAGGCGCAAGTTATAGTTATATAATGTTTGGAATTATAGCAATAGCATGTAGTTTACCGATAATATTATTATTCATAAGAATGCCTAAAGAGGGTGAAGTAGAAGTAGTAGAAGAAAATGATGAAGTAGTGGAAGAAGCTAAAGGATTTGAAGGTTTAGGTGCTAAAGCAACTACTAAGAATAAATATTTCTGGACATTTTCAATAGGATACGCAATAATAGCTATAGCAATATCAGCATTAAGTACTCAATACGCAACATACTTTACAGGTGAGCTTAAAATGAGTGCAACTTTAGTAGGTACTTTAGGTTCATTATTTGCGTTATTCTGTTTAATAGGAAACGTAACTGGAGGAGCATTATTCGATAAGATAGGAACAATAAAAACAATGTCTATATCAATGGTACTTTCAACAGTATCAATAATAGCATTATTAGCATCAAGTAAAGTTCATGGTTTAGCATTCTTATTCTCTATAGCATACGGATTAAACGTTTACTCATATATGTCAGCACCAGCATTTATGGCAACAGATGTATTTGGTAGAAAAGAGTCAAGTGTAATACTTGGAACAATAAGTTTATTATTTGCTTTAGGATTTGCATTTGGATCTAGTTTATTTGGTATGATAGTAGATAATTTTGGATTTAATACAGGATGGATAGTAATGATAGCATGTGTTCTTACAGGATACGCATTATTACTTACTTCAATAAAAAAAGTAAAAGATCAAAATAAATTATTAATGAATAAATAGAGTTATTTTGCGAAAAAGGAGTCTACTATAATAATTAGGGGACTCCTTTTTTATATGATAGAATATTATAATATTCTTATATTTTTGAGTAAGGTTGTTGCCTGAAATTTCATAGCGCACACACAGTAGATTAAAGTGGTAATGAAATAATTCACCGACACGCCGCTTAATTAAGCAAAGCAAATTTTTTATAATGATATATATACTTGAGATATGAGAAAATTAATCTTAAAATCAATTCAAGGGGATTTAATTTTTATAAAGATAATTACTAATCAGAATGAGCAAAATAAAAGTAATATTACATAGGAGAAGTAAATTATGAATATTAGGAAATTAAGTATTTTTTATGAAACAGCCAGTTGTTTAAATATGAGCAAGGTTGCAAAGGAAATGTATATTAGTCAGCCATCAATAAGCCAATGTATCTCAGAGATTGAAGCTGAACTCAATACAAAGCTTTTCGATAGAATAGGAAAAAAACTTTTTTTAACGTATGAAGGTGAGATATTTTTTAATTATACAAGAAGAATATTAAATATATATGAAGAAGGAGTTAATACAATAAAAGATTGTGCAAGTGAAAATAGAGGTAAAATAATTATTGGTGCAAGCATTACCATAGGAATATATATAATGCCTTATGTAATTAAAAAGTTTAATGAAGAAGTTCCTGATATTGAAATATCTCTTGTAATAGATAGCCAATCTAATATAGAAGATTTAATTTCACATAATAAGGTAGATATAGCTTTTATAGAGAGCTCAACTTCATGTAGTGAAGTAATATCAAAAGAAATTTGCAGAGATGAACTAGTATTTATTAGTGGAATTAATCATGAATGGAAAGATAAAAAATACTTAGAAAAAGAAGATTTTTTAGATAATATATTTATTTTTAGAGATGATGGAAGTGGAACAAGAGAAACTTTTGAAACTTTCTTAAAAAGTAAAAATATAGAATATAAGGGTTATTTGGAATTAAGTCATATTGAAGCTATTATAAATTATGTAAAATTAAATATGGGAATTAGTTGTGTTCCTTATATTTCAGTTGTTGAGAAAGAAAAACTAGGTGACTTAAATATTTCTAGACTAAAAGATTGTAAAATAGAAAGAAGTCTTTATATTGTTATTCATAAAGATAAGTATATATCATTACCAATTAAATTATTTATATGTTTTTGTGAAAAA
>NZ_JANKBY010000424.1:0-2549 GCF_024621905.1 Terrisporobacter muris | reverse complement strand
ACCCCACGAGTATTTTCTCATGGGGTTTAATTTTATCTACTATTTCTTATTTCTTTTTGAATTTTCTTTAAAGCTTTTTTAGATCCTCTTTCTATGTCTCTATCTAACTTTCGTTTTTCAAAACTCACAAACAAACTATCTAAATCATATCCTTCAGGATATAAATCTTTAGCTTTCAACTGCAATTTTAATCTTCTAGCATTTATATTAATAAATTCATCTTTATATAAGACTTCTACATTATTAAATTTATCCATAGATTTATATACTATGCCGAAATCTTCAAAATCTAATAATTCAACTTTATCTCCAATTTCAAAGTCTGGAAAAGTCGTTAAGGATATTTTTTCTTCTTCAACAGTTTTCTGCATAATCTTATTTTTGTTTATCAAAGTAAAATCATAATTTTTATTATCCATATAAGATTTTGCCTTTTGTAATACCTTTTCTTTTATTCCCATTTTTCTAGAAATAAATAATGCATTACT
This sequence comes from Terrisporobacter muris, assembly GCF_024621905.1. NCBI lineage: Bacteria > Bacillati > Bacillota > Clostridia > Peptostreptococcales > Peptostreptococcaceae > Terrisporobacter > Terrisporobacter muris. The sequence goes on along the minus strand of NZ_JANKBY010000424.1, from coordinate 2,061 downwards.
ATCCTCTGACCTCCCAATAATAAGCTTATATAAAGGTTCCAATGTTTCTTTATCAAACATCATACCTGCATTTTCAAAATGAGGATGTTTATTTGCAAAATGCTTAATTTCTTCATAGTGAGTAGATGCTATTGTTATGCATCCCGTTTGATAGAACTCCTCAAGCAAAGCAATGGCTAAGCTAGCCCCATCATTCGGATCTGTTCCAGAACCAATTTCATCAAATAGTACCAGTGTATTTTTGTTAGCTTCTTTCATAATATTTGCTATATTTTTTATATGAGATGAAAAAGTACTAAGTGCATTTTCAATACTTTGATTATCTCCAATATCAACAAACACTTTCTCAAATATAGCTATTTCAGTATTTTCCTTAGCTGGTATATCAAGTCCACACTGTGTCATCAAAGTTAAAATACCTACAGTTTTTAAAGTAACAGTTTTTCCACCTGCATTAGGACCTGTTATAATTAAACTTCTATATTTATCACCTATTTCAAAATCTAGCGGTATCACATTTACCTTTAGAAGAGGATGTTTTCCCTTAATAATTTTTGTGTATCCATGATTATTTATCTTTGGAGTAATACATTTATTATTTTGGCTAAACTTAGCCTTCGCAAATACCATATCATATTCAGATACTATTTCCATATTTAACTTAATTTCTGTAATCTTATCGTAAATTAATTCTGTAAGATAAGATAAAATCTTATACTCTTCTATAGCTTCTTCGCTTTTCAATGTAATTAACTCTAGAGAATATTTACTTATAGATGCGGGCTCAATAAATACTGTAGAACCCTTTGATGAAGTATATAGAATTGTTCCATCAACTTCATTCTTAAAAGATGATTTAATAGGCACTACAAATCTATCATCTCTTTTACTTATAATAAATTCTTGTATATATTTTTTATTGGTAGAAGAAGTTAAAAATTTATTTAACCTTTCCTTTATTCTACCTTCACATATTTCTATATTTCGTCTAATTTTTTTTAATTCTTTACTAGCCTCACTAGAAATTTTGTTATTTTTAATTGAAAATTTGATTTCTTCTTCTATACTTTCACATTCAGTTATATTTAGTGCATAAGAACTTAGTGTTGGTGAATAAAACTCTTTATCCAACATAAATCCTTTTATCTTTCTACACCCTCTCAGGAAATCTTCACAAGAAATAATCTCTGTAACTTCTAGAATCATACCTTTTTCTACTTTATCTATAACAGGATATATATTAAATAATCCTTCTAGCGGTACATGATTACTATTTTCTAAAACTTTTCTTGCTTCTTTATTTTCTGATAACTTTCTTTTTATTACTGAATAACTTGCACTAGGTTCTAATTTATCTATAAGACTCTTCCCAAGCGAACTTACACAGTTAATTTTAACTAACTCTTTAACTTCGTTTAATTGTAATTTTTCAAATGTATCTAAATTCATTTATTATCTCCTTTATTTATATTCCAATCTTTCTTTTCTTCACTTAAAAAGACTTCTCTATAAATAAGGATTGTATTTATAGCGGATACTCCTTATTTATAAAGAAGTTCTCCCACGGTGCTCTTATTATTTTTCAAAAACAACTCTCCTTTTAATTTTTATTTGTAATATTATATTATCATATAAATAATATGTTTTCAAAATATGTTCATAAATATATAAAATATTAAATAGTATTTAATCCGTATAAAATAAAAAGAGCAGATTTTAAAGTTTAATTAAAACCCGCTCTTCTAAATATACCATTATTTATTGTATCTTCAGTAACTATTTTATTCCATTACCATAACTTCTGTAGCTTTTACTATAGCTGTTACATCAGTACTCACTGCTAATCCTAATTCTTTTACTGCTTCACATGTTATTGTTGATGTAATAACTTATCCTTTGGGTAATTCTATTTTAACTACTGAGTTAACTGCACCTTCATTTATTTCTTTCACTTTCCCTGCGAATTGATTTCTTGCACTTAATTTCATTTTGTTTCGCCCCTAAATTTTGTTTATAAATAGTTTTTATTAGTTATATCTATCTTTTCATTGAATTTACATA
>NZ_JANKBY010000423.1:0-2576 GCF_024621905.1 Terrisporobacter muris | reverse complement strand
TTAGATTTTAATTTATATATTGGGAGGAATATATATGCAAAAACTACTTAGCAAAACTCGTCAAGCAATTAAAGATTTTAATATGATAGAAGAAAATGATAAAATAGCAGTTGGTTTATCTGGAGGAAAGGATAGTTTAGCATTACTTCATATATTAAAAAGTTATCAAAGATTTTCACCAGAAAAATTTGATCTAATAGCTATAACTTTAAATCCAGGAGGAGTTGACAACACTCCGCTTCATAAACTGTGTAAAGATTTATCAATACCTTATCATGAAGTTCAAACAGATATAAAAGAAATTGTATTCGATATTAGAAAAGAAAAAAATCCATGCTCATTATGCGCAAACTTAAGACGTGGAGCCCTTAATGATACGGCAAAAAAATTAGGTTGCAATAAAGTTGCATTAGGACATCACAGAGATGATGCTATTGAAACTTTCTTAATGTCAATGCTTTATGAAGGTAGAGTAAGTTGCTTCTCTCCTAAAACTCATATGGATAGACAGCAATTAACTATAATTAGACCTATGATTTATGTTGAAGAATATATGACGAAAAAGGCTGCTAAAGATTATAATTATCCAATTATAGAAAATCCTTGCCCAGCTGATGGAAAAACTAATAGACAAAATATAAAAGAACTTGTATCTAGATTAAACGAAGATATGCCTGGTTCTAAAAAGAATATTTTTGGCGCTTTAAATAATCCTGATAAAGTCTTTATTTGGGATAAAGAAAAAATAAGATAAATATTAAGAAGGCTATACCAAAAGTGGTATAGCCTTCTTAATGCATTTTAAATGTATAGTGTCTAGAAAAATACTTTAAAGTATTTTTCTAGTTCATATATAACTTAGCCTCTAATTCTTGGGATATAGCCAAATTATAGATATAAGCATTGCTTACTTCAACTACTAATTTTTCTTCCAATTCTGGAGATAGTTTCATATCATTAATTTTTGCAGCATAGTTCATAACGTATGCTCTTATATTTTTTATTCCATCGCAATTATAATAGTTTAATCCTTCTGCAGGAACTTTATAATTTACACTCAATAAAGATACGAATGTTCTACCTCCAAATAAATCTGCTATAAATCTAGTATATGCATACGCTACTATCAATTCTGGATTTGTGTTACCTATTTCTTTTATTTTTTCTACAAAGGCAATAGTTGATGATAATAATTCATATTTATCTGAGTTTTCACCTAAAAAATATTCTAAATCTTTTTCTATTAATTTATATCTATATAATTCTGGTGTTGCAAACTCTTTAACAACTTCATTATCTTTATTATTTTCTATAGTTTCTTCTATTACCTTGTACATTGCACTAAGGTTAAATAAATATTCTACATAACCATCTACTGATGCATTTCCATCCACTATTCTCTTTAAAATTCCCGAATGCTCTGCTGCACTATGTAAAGCTCCTGTGTTTTTTCTTATTTTAGTTATTAAATCCATAACCGTCACCACCTATAATGTTATATTTTTTATTTGTTTATTACAAAAAGTTTTGTTTTAAGTTTTATTACTACATCTTAATTGATAATAATTATCATTTTCTTTAATATATTTATTCCCCCTTCTTTTTTAACTTAAACATTTTTTTATATTTTTTGTTATTTTTGTGTTATGAATACGATATCCTACCCCTTGGTATCTCTAAGTTGCACCAATTATTAACTATTTAAATTTTTTTGTATACCTGGAGCAAATTTTTTGGTATTATAGATTAGTATGTGTATACAAAATACTTTTTATATAAAACATTTATAGGAGGTCTCATAATGACAAACGAAACAAAAGTTAAAGTTGTAACTGCTGATCCTTCAGCATTAGGACTTTTTGGATTAGCATTAATAACATTTGTTGCTTCATCTCAAAAATTAGGATTAACTTCAGGTGTATCTTACGTTTTACCTTGGGCAATATTCTTAGGAGCTACTGCTCAATTAATAGCTTGTATAAATGATTTCAAGCATGATAATACATTCGGTGCTACAGCATTCGGTGCTTATGCAATGTTCTGGTATGCAGTTGGATTTACTTGGTTAATAAAAGCTGGTGTATTTGGAGCTGAATTAGCAGCTACTGTTGACGTTAAACAATTAGGATTTGCTTACTTAGGATTCTTAATATTCTCTGTAATCATGACTATCGGTGCTATGGAAACTCATAAGGTATTATTTACAATATTTGTTTTAATAGACTTCTTATTCATAGGATTATCATTATCTTCATTCGGTATAATGGAACATGCTATGCACTCATTAGCTGCATACTCTGAAATGGCAATAGCTTTAGTAGGATTCTACGGATGTGGTGCTGCTGTGTTAAATACTCACTTCGGAAGAGTATTCTTACCAGTTGGAAAGCCATTTGGCATATTTAAAAAATAATAACTTATATATATAAATAAATAGCCTTAAACATTTTACTTGAATGTTTAAGGCTATTTTTCACTTTTTATTTTCTTTCATATTTCTATTAACCTAAAAAAATCTGAATTTGGGTACTATAAGTTTTAGTATCAAAAATATCATTAAATAAATCAAATTCTAT
>NZ_JANKBY010000422.1:0-2577 GCF_024621905.1 Terrisporobacter muris | reverse complement strand
ATTTTCAAGAACTTTATCAATAATCATTGTAGTCAACCATTTTCAATTACTTGACTTACTATATTTTTAAGGTAAAATGTATATAAACTAAAATAAATTTAAAAAGGGAAGATAAAAAATGTTTCAAAAACTTAAGAAGGATTTTCTAGCTGAAAATTCACATTTATACTTAGATGAGATTAGAACTAGAAATTATAAAAGCTTTCGACATTTTTCTATTGTTGGCCTATCTATTTCCATAGCAATGCTTCTATTTAGTTTATTATTTAAAAAAATCATCACATTTAATATGGAGTTTCTTATATTCGCTTGTTATTTTATTTGTATGATTTATTTTGAAAAAGTTATTGAGAAAAAAAATATAAAGCATATTACACTTATATTTTATATTGCAGTGACTCCTGTTATGATTATGGCAATCTTAATAGGAACCTTTTTAGATACAACTGAGCCATCAATAACTATTATGATTTTTATATGTGTTTTGCCACTGTTCATATTAGATAAGCCCTGGAGAATATTTTTATATATTACAATAATTGCCCTAGTCTATTGTATATGTTGTTATATTGCAAAGGATTTTGATCTGTTTATGGAAGATTTTATTGATATAGTAGCATTTTATATCTTGGCAATTGGAGTGAATTTTTTCATTTTAAAAGATAGACTCGAAAATGTTGAAAATTACATAAAAGTTCGTGAAAAATCCGAGATTGATCCTCTTACAGGTATATATAACCGTGGAATAGGTGCAGAAAAAATAACTAAACTAATTAACCAGAAAGTATACGGAGCATTTTGTATTTTTGATATTGATAATTTTAAACATATTAATGATACTTATGGACACAGTTGCGGGGATGAAGTATTGCAAGAAATTGCAAATGTTACTAGAACATGTTTATCAAATAATGATGTTTTTTTTAGAATGGGTGGAGATGAATTTATTATATATAGCGTTGGCTGCGTAGACGAATTGCAATACAAAAAAGCTATAGACAATTTATATGAAAAAATAAGGGCAATAAAAATTTCTTCTATTAACAATGAGCATATAAATATTAGTCTTGGGTGTTGTATATTTAATGAGAAAACAACAGACTATAATAAGCTTTATAAATATAGTGACAAGGCACTTTATGAGTCAAAAAGTAAGGGTAAAGGACGAGATACACTTGTATTTCTAAATGATTCTATAAATTGTCTATTAAGTTGAATTTAAATGTTCAAATTATATATGTAAGATATATTTGGGTGAGTAATATCTTATCTAGTAAAAAATAAGTGGCGTATCAAGTGAGATATTCCACTTATTTTTAATTGAATTATTCTATTATACATAACAAATTCTATAATATAACATCCCTATTGCAGTCTTTTGAATAGATATATGAAAGTTCATAACCTTCCAATGGTTGGTATTTATATTTTCCAAATTCATAGTTTCTGTAGGAGTCCAATATGCATATACACCAAATCCTTTTGTTGTTCTTCCTTTTTCCCTCATTGTTATTATGTAGTCTACAAAGCTCGCACCTAGTTTTGGTAATGATAGTATTAATATTACACAGTTTTCAAATCCTGGTACTACATTATTTACCAATTTACAATAAAAAATAGCCTTGAAATCCGAACTCAAGGCTATAATAAGGAGTATATGAATATATTGTATAAATACACTAAAATAATATTAAGTAGTATAGTTTGATTATAAACACATTTTTTATTTTTTATACATTTTAGTTACATTTTTGGGATAAAGTCTAATGCCTACTAATAAACATCCATCCATGTAGTTATAATTATTTTCATCCAAAAACTTTGTGATTTCCTCACTGCCAGCTCCTGGTTGAATTATTACTCCCTTAAATTTTTTCTTATTTTCCTTTAATAATTTTAATCCTGCTGGAGGATTTATACATAAATCAAGTATGTCTACTTCTTCTTCTATATCATTTAAAGATTTTAATTCTTTTCCTACAGAGTACACTTTATAACCATTATCTATTAATTCATGTTTTATTTTATATGCGTATTTTTCTTCATTTAAAGTATCTCCTGCTACTACAAAATTATCATATTGCATTATTTCTTTTAAATCCATTTTTATTCCTCCCCATTTATAAATTAATATTTATCTCTTTATAAATATCTTTTAGTTATTTATAATTATACCCATAATGGTACTTTTTTAAATTACATACTAAAAAAAGACCCAATGGGTCTTTTTTCTATACAATCTATATATGTATTATAATATAGTTATATTTTCTGCTTGAGGTCCTCTAGCACCTTGAACTATGTCAAAACTAACTTTTTGTCCTTCTTCTAATGACTTGTATCCATCACTTTTTATAGCTGAGAAATGTGCAAATACATCATCTCCACCTTCTACTGATATAAATCCGAATCCTTTGTCATTGTTAAACCATTTTACTGTTCCGTTTGTCATTTAATAATTCTCCTTAACCTTTTTATAAGGCTTTTATTTTATTTTTTTACTACATATTTAATTATATGCCATTTTCAAATAATTTACACATTTTTTTGAAATATATTTTTATTAATTATTCTATT
>NZ_JANKBY010000421.1:0-2597 GCF_024621905.1 Terrisporobacter muris | reverse complement strand
ATTATCTATGGTTATTGGTGATTTTAGTAAATCTTTTACTTGATTCACATAATTGTTAACGGCACTTATATGATTATTTATAATACCCTGGCTATCTATCTTAGAATAAATTTCTTTATCATGTCCTAAAACCATATATTCAAAATCAATATCTTTTATCTTATTAACAGAATTTAGATATTCCTTTACATCGTACAATAAAAGTAAATCAAATTTCTTTAGCATTTGACTTCCTACAAATAAATCCCCTACAAATAAAATCTTATCATCTGTCAAAATACCTATACTTCCTTCAGTATGACCGCTTAGTTTAATTATTTCAAATTTTCTATTATTTAATACTATCTTTCCTTCCTCAATTATATCATCAACCTTGGTCTCATGACTCTCTTCTGAAGACTCTTTAAATTTCAAAAACTTATTAGCTTTTCCTCCTACAGTATAATCTGCAAATTTATTAGGATTATCTATAAATATTTTAGCTTCTGAAGATGACAGTATCTGAATATTATTATTAAGCTTTTTTAAATTACTGGATCCTTCATAATGGTCACCATGCTCATGAGTATTAATAATATATTTTATAACCATATTATTTTCTTTTAATAGCTCAATCATCTTTCTTTGTTTTATACCATAACGCCCTGGATCTATTATTAAACAATTATTGTTATCTAATCTAATTACCCCTGTGTTTGTACCACCCTTAATGTAATAAGTGTCTCCTTTTATATTTATTAACTTCACTTACCCCACCTGCCAATTCTTCTATTTAATTAACATTCTTTTCAATCTGCCTATTGTTCTCTTAGATATATTTTTCTCTTTAGAAATCCTTACTTTAATATTATAAGACATATTTTGGTCTAATAGTGAATCGATAAAATATTCTACAATTCCTCTATCTCTAAATTCTATATCTATAATTCCTTTCGAAAATAATCTAGAATCTAGAACCATTACATTATCAACAAAGTTAAGCCTTTCACTTTTAGATAGATATCTAGTTTCTGGTATGAAATCTTCACAATATTTTATTTTATAATTTACAACTTCATCACTTATATCAAATCCATATTTACCCTTAATTATATTTTTATACTGTTTATTCTTTTCAGTTATATCTTTTAGATTTTTATTATAATCTTCTTTTTTCCAATGACCAAACAATCTACAATTTAATGGTCTCACATCATAAATTCCACATCTATTATTTTCATCTTTAAAAGGACAACATTTCTTCTCCATAAACTCCATAAAATAATAATCCATTATTCTATCAAGAGATTTTTTTCTTAACTCATGCTTATCTTCTAAATAGTTATATATATTTAAAAATTCTATTAAATTAACACCCACAGATTCCATACAACAAATTCCACAACCTGTACACTGCCCCTTGGGTAACGTTTCATATATATTATTAAGTTCATCAAATAGTTGATTTTTTTTAGCATATTCTATACTTTTTAAAATATCTATATTATTTATACTAGCCATTGTACATTCTCCTTGTTATAATTATTAAGTTAATATAAAAACTTATTATATCACATTTATTACTATAAATTGTAGGAGGTATCTTACTAAATGAACAGATATACAAAGATTATCAATATGATGGAAAGTTATTTCACTAAGGATTTTGACAAAGCTAAAAAAGGAATAACTAAAACCAGAGAAGTAAAAGAAGAAACTGTTAAAAAAGCTTTCTTAAAAGGAAATACTGAAGTTTTAGTTATTTTAGAAGATTCAGGCCGTGAAATACTTATCGACGACTTTTCTTCAGATGAAGATATAAAAAAATATTTAGGTGCTTCATTTATAAATCCTAAAAGATAAAAAATAAAAAGTTCGAAGGTTAACAAAACTTTCGAATTTTTTTATGTATAAATTTTCATTACAAAGACAATAATACTAATGTAATTTAAATATTTAACTCAATCTCCCCCAATATAAGCTTTCATTCCCCCAGTGGAAGCTACGTTTTTTGCTAAATAGAGAAGGATAAATTTATTCTTCTCTATTTTTTTGTAATTAAAACAAAATTCTGCTGCCAATTTAGCAAGTATTAAATATATAAATTAAACTTTAATTGATATATTATGATAATATGACTTATATTGTATATTAAATATATAGATACAAATACTTATTTACGAGGTGAAATAATGATTGAAATAGGAAACTTAAAATTAGATAGTGATTTTGATTATAGGATCATAAGAGAAGAAGCTAACGATTTAGACTTGTATATAGATATAAATTATAGATGCGTAGACATAAACGTGGGAGAATCGCAAATATTTAATTCTAGAGTACAATTTCCATATGTTAGGTCTATACTTCTAAGAATTAATAAGGAGAGTCACTTAATGACTGTACACCTTATGAGAGATATAGATTTATTTTCTGCTTTTGCAAACTTTGAGGTTGATTATTCTAATAGTATTTTTAAGATCAAGAATTTTCAAGAAAAAGTAATTATAAGTAAAAATTAATATTCAAAAAAATAAGGGGGCCTTAACAGGCCCCAGTTTTTATTTATCTCTTATTTATAATTCAATTGTAATCCCAAAATTTTCTCACGTCAAGAA
>NZ_JANKBY010000420.1:0-2597 GCF_024621905.1 Terrisporobacter muris | reverse complement strand
TATTTTTATATTTACATTTTATTGAGTTTATTTTTATATAAGATGAAGTATCTCCATTTATAGTATTTCCATTTAAATCGCGTATACTTATAATTCCATTACTATTTTCTATAGTTTTATTAATTTGAAAGCACATTTCTTCACCTTGTTCATATAATTCCACATTATCCTCAATAGATTTTTTATATTTATTCCCGAAGAATAAAAATGAATATAAACTTAGGGAAATAGTAGCTATAATAAATAAAGATATTATACTTTCTAAAAGCAAGTAACCTTTTCTATTTTTCATATATTCCCTCTTTGTATAATACCCTTCCGCTTACTGGTACTATTGTAATATATTTATAATTATCACCTTTTTTAATACTAATTGTTCCACCTCCATTTTTATATAAACCACTAGTATAAAAAGATATTAAAGAATTATTTTGACCTATGGGAAAGTTTAAGTTTACATTCTTAGGTAAATACACTCTCTTATCTTCTTTTTTATTTCTATGTAAAATATAAGACCATTTATTATCTTCACTAATAAATCTAATATAAACATTAGGATTGTCTAGCATATTCTCTCTTCTAACATAACGTATATCTGAGCATAATTCCTTTGCAAAGAATTCGATTTTATAATTATCACCTTCGTATTTCATAAAACAAATGCTAGACATGATAACTATTATACTTATTGTTACTATAAGTTCAAGTGTGGTCACATTCCTTCTCGCTTCATATATTATTTCTCCTCATAATTGTAAAATGTAATCAAATCGCCTTCATTTATTTCAACAATTTCATCACTATCTATATTCTCAGGATCAACTACCATGTTTGAATCTTTATTTTCTTCTTGTTCACTCACATTTACTTCTTGTGAACTATTGTCTACTTTACCAAACCAAGGATTTTTAATTTTGGTGCTTATTAACGCATATTTATCATGATTATTAATTTTACTTTTTGTTAAGATTTTATAATGAATATATTCTTTTGTAGAAAAGTTATTGTCATAAGCCATATCTATAGTTCTATTCGTAAGACCTGTATTTTCAATTTTTTTCACTTTATTTATGAATATACCACTATTGTTCTTAGTTAAATAATTATAAAATTCATCTTCAGTATTTGTATTTTCTATAGCATATTGAACTTCTTTAAGCATGTTACTATAAATAAGTTCAATAACTCCTATATTCTCTTCTTTAAGCTTTTCAGTTTTGTATTCTAATTCACTAATTCTATTATTACTTAAAATCAGACTAGAGCATGTAATACAAATCAAACTAATTATTGAAAATGTAATAATAGACATAATTAAAATTGAACCTTTACTCTTTTTTCGTAACATATGTATTAAGTTCCATTTCTCTATTTTCATCTGATATTTTGACCTTTAAGTCATAACAGTTATAATAGCTAATTGGAGTAACTAAAGTTTTAACTTTAAAATTATTAATAGTTTTCTGTGTATTATATCCTTCAGTATTAATGCTATTTTTTATTTTATTTCTTTCATCTTCAATTATCTCCTTAGCTGTATATAGCATTTGTCTATTACAATTATTTTTCTTTAGTAAAATTATATTATTGTGTAATGTTGATGTGATTATAAATACTATCATACTAACAATAAATAAGCTTATTACACATTCTAGAGTTGTGAATCCTTTTCTTTTAATCCTCATCATCCTTTCTAAAGTATTACTTTAGTGAATTGAAATATATATTCTTTATTTCTTTAAGGTCATCCTCACTTGTTTTTATATTTTCCCATATTTCATAGGCTAATAATCCTTGATTGATTAGCATATTAATGCCATAAACAACATTTAAATTATTCTTCTTTGCCCAAGATAATAACGTAGTCTCATGGGGTTTATATACAATATCACATACCAGTAAGTTTTTAGGTGGATTTATATTAACATCTATCGGACAATCCTTAGATTCCATTCCTATCGGCGTTGTATTAATTAAGATATCAAAGCTATTTAAATCATTTTCTTCAACTGGTTTTATATTGTAATTAGTCTTACTTTGGAAGTTGCTATTAATTAAGTCGCAAATGCACTTTGCATTTTTTTCACTTCTATTTCTAATTTCAATATAAGAAACTTCGTGATTAGCTAATTCTACAGCTATACTTCTACAAGCTCCTCCAGCACCTAAAATGATTACTTTTTTATCTTTTAAACTATAACCTTCATCTTTTAAAGATTTTATAAATCCTATACCGTCTGTGTTATAACCTATCAACTCATCATTTACATTTTTTATTGTATTTACAGCTCCTATTAGTAGTGCATTTTTTTCTACTTTATCTAGGTATGGAATTATCTCAACTTTATAAGGAATTGTTACATTACATCCCTTCATATTAAAAGTTTTTATACCTAGCGCTACATTTTGTAAGTTGTTTTTTTCTATTTCAAAACACATATAAATATTATTCTTTTTATATTTTTGTGATAAATAATTATGTATGCTTGGTGAAAAGCTTTGACTTACAGGCTGTCCCAAAAGACCTATTAGTTTAGTGTTAGAATTTATGTTCATGGTAACTCCTTTATTATGTTTATTATCATATATCTTGTAAT
>NZ_JANKBY010000041.1:0-18651 GCF_024621905.1 Terrisporobacter muris | reverse complement strand
ATAAATAAAGGAAATAAATTTTTATACAATATTTTTCTAGTATATGAATATGTTAATAAAAATACATATTATAAGGTTGATTACTGCGGGAGATACTTATTAAATTAAGAGCCGAAGGAATAATTCAGTACTAAGCGAGTGCTAAAGATGATCTCAGGCAAAAGGACCGTAGTAGGACTTAACTCTGGAAAGCAAATAATACAACATGATAGAGCATATTGCACCGAAGGGGCAACTCTTTTAGAGGAAACTCTCAGGTTAAATACAGAGCAGAAAGCTATATAACTTTCTGCTTTTTTGTTGTAAAAATTTTGGCATATTATCTTACCTATCATCAAATACTAATAAATTAAATTTACTCAAACCAATTTATAATATCAAATACTAAATGAAATTTAGATTATAAATTTCTAAAACTTCTTAAATAACATATCGACATATGATAAATTTCAACAGATTTAAAACCAAATAAGATTTATAAGCCTTAAATGTGCTTTTAAATAATCATGTTAAACCTAGTTAAAAATTAAAAAATTTGGAGGTGATTTTTTTGAAATTAGAATTAGGATATGTAAAAATTAATGACATATGCTTTTCCGATGTTTCAAAAGTAGAAAATGGTGTTATCTATGTTAATAAGCAAGAATTAATAGACTTATTAATGGAAGATGAGAATCTTAAATCTGTTGATTTAGAGATTGCTAAACCAGGGGATAGTACACGTATAATGCCAGTCAAAGACGTTATAGAACCAAGGGTTAAGGTTGAAGGTCCTGGAGGAATATTCCCAGGTATGATGAGTAAAGTCACTACTGTGGGAAGTGGAAAAACAAATGTCCTTAAAGGTTCAGCTGTAGTTACAACAGGTAAGATAGTTGGATTCCAAGAAGGAATTATTGATATGAGCGGTGAAGGTGCAAAATATACTCCATTTTCTAAGTTAAATAACTTGGTAGTTGTTTGTGAACCTATTGATGGATTAAAACAACATAACCATGAAGCAGCCTTAAGATTTGCTGGATATAAAGCAGCAACATACTTAGGAGATTTGGCAAAAGATATTACTCCAGATGAGACAGAAGTTTATGAAACAGATTCAATAATAGAAGGATATAAGAAATATCCAGAATTACCAAGAGTAGCTTATGTGTACATGCTTCAAACTCAAGGATTATTGCATGATACTTATGTATATGGTGTAGATGCTAAGAAAACTATATCTACTTTGATTTATCCAACAGAAGTAATGGACGGAGCAATAGTAAGTGGTAACTGTGTTTCTGCATGTGATAAAAATACAACTTATCATCATTTAAACAACCCAGTTATTCATGATTTATTTGAAAAGCATGGCAAAGAACTAAACTTTGTTGGCGTAATAATAACAAATGAAAATGTTTATTTAGCTGATAAAGAAAGATCTTCTAACTGGAGTGCAAAACTAGCTGAATTCTTAGGTGTAGATGGTGTAATAATCAACGAAGAAGGATTTGGTAATCCAGATACTGATTTAATTATGAACTGTAAGAAGATAGAAGAAAAAGGAATAAAAACAGTAATAATAACTGATGAATATGCAGGTAGGGATGGAAAATCTCAATCATTAGCAGATGCAGATGCTCTTGCAAATGCAGTTGTTACAGGAGGAAACGCAAATGAATTAGTTACTCTTCCTCCAATGGATAAAGTAATAGGTTATCCAGAAGTAGCCGATGTTATAGCTGGTGGATTTGACGGTAGCTTACAACCAGATGGATCAATAGTAGCAGAACTTCAAGTTATTACAGGATCTACAAATGAAATTGGTTTTAATAAATTAAGTGCAAGATAGGTAGAAAGGGGGTTTGAAGATGATAAAAGTTGTTCAGTATATAAATCAATTTTTCGCACAAATAGGTGGAGAAGAAATGGCTCATGTTAAGCCTGAGGTGAGAAAAGGTATAGTTGGGCCAGGAGTTGCTTTTAATGCAGCGTTTAAAGAAGAAGCAGAAATAGTAGCTACAGTAATATGTGGTGACTCTTATTTTAATGAAAACTTAGAAGAAGCTAAAAAAGTAGTTTTAGATATGGTTAAGGGATATAACCCAGATGTATTTATAGCAGGCCCAGCATTTAATGCAGGGAGATATGGTGTTGCTTGCGGTACTATAGCTACTGCTGTTAAAGAAGAATTAGGAATACCTTCATTAACTGGTATGTATGTAGAAAACCCAGGTGCAGATATGTTTAAGGATAAGGTTTATATGGTTCCTACTAAAAACTCTGCAGTAGGTATGAGAGACGCTGTTAAAGTTATGGCCCCTCTTGCTCTTAAGCTTGCAAAAGGTGAAAAAATAGGTGCATCTGTTGAAGAAGGATATATGCCAAATGGTATAAGAAAGAATTTCTTTGATGCTGAAAGAGGATCTAAGAGAGCTGTAGAAATGTTAATCAAAAAATTAAAGGGCGAAGAATTCATAACTGAATATCCAATGCCTGATTTTGATAGAGTAGCTCCAAATCCAGCGATTAAAGATTTGTCTAAAGCTAAGATAGCCCTTGTTACTTCTGGAGGCATAGTTCCAAAAGGAAATCCAGATCATATAGAATCTTCAAGTGCTTCAAAATATGGTAAATATGACTTGGAAGGATTTAAAGTATTAAGTAGTCAAGATCATCAAACTGCTCATGGTGGATATGATCCAGTTTATGCTAATGATGATCCAAACAGGGTTTTACCTGTTGATGTAATGAGAGAATTTGAAGAGCAAGGTGTAATAGGAGAGCTTCATAGATATTATTATGCAACAGTAGGAAATGGAACTTCAGTTGCTAATGCAAAAGGATTTGCAGCAAAATATGCTCAGGAGTTGAAAGCTGATGGTGTTGACGCTGTAATTCTAACTAGTACGTGAGGCACTTGTACTCGTTGCGGTGCAACGATGGTAAAAGAAATAGAAAGAGCTGGAATACCAGTAGTACACATGTGTACAGTAGTACCTATTTCTTTGACAGTTGGAGCTAATAGAATAGTACCAACAATAGCAATACCTCATCCTCTTGGAAACCCAGCATTACCATTAGAAGAAGAACAAAAAATAAGAAGAAATCTTGTAACAAAAGCTTTTAAAGCATTACAAACTGAAATAGAAGATCAAACTGTATTTGAATAAAATGTAGATCAGGAGGTATTTCTAATGAGTATATTAGAAAAAAAGAAAGTCATCATAATTGGTGACAGAGATGGTATTCCTGGTCCAGCAATAGAAGAGTGTGTAAAAACTGCAGGTGGAGAGGTTGTATTCTCTTCAACTGAATGTTTTGTCTGAACTGCTGCTGGAGCAATGGACTTAGAAAATCAAAAAAGAGTAAAGGAATTTGCAGAAGAATTCGGCTGTGAAAATGTTGTAGTTTTATTAGGTGCAGCTGAAGGTGAAGCAGCAGGTCTTGCTGCTGAAACAGTTACTGCAGGTGACCCAACATATGCAGGTCCATTGACAGGAGTCCAGTTAGGACTTCAAGTATATCATGCTTGTGAGGCACAAGTAAAAGACGAATTTGACTCAGGTGTATATGATGAACAAATAGGAATGATGGAAATGGTACTTGATGTTGATGATATAGTTAATGAAATGGCTACTATTAGAGAACAATATTGTAAATACTAAAAACTTATAACTAGTTATCCTTAATATAATATGTGAAAAGTGATGAGTATGGTAAAAATAAAAACATAAAAAAACATGAAAAAACATAAAAAAACTTGTTGCTTATTATAGATAAAGTTAATTATAATCTAATTAATATAGAAAAAATCTATAAAATTAATAAAAAATTAAAATGACAGAATAATAAGATAATTATTATATTAAGGATGACTATTACGGGAGAGACTTGTAATAAGCGCCGAAGGAATAAGCCAATATAAAGCGAATGTTGGGGATACTCTCAGGCAAAAGGACCGTAGTACGACTTAACTCTGGAAAGCATGATATCTTAAGTTTTATCATTAGATATATGTGCACCGAAGGGGCAACTCTACATATTAGGGGAAAACTCTCAGGTTAAATACAGAGCAGAAAGCTAGGGTAGCTTTCTGCTATTTTTATTGCCAAAAAGAAATATTCTGGGGGGATAAATATATGATAATAACTAATAACAACAAGGTACATGAAAAATATAAAAATGATTATAAAATCTATTATAAAGAATGTTCCTTTAGAGAAATCTTACTTTATGTAAGAGACAGAGTGCATGAAGGATATGTACTTTTGACTCATCCACTATCTAGTAGCATAAAACCAAATGAAACTCCATATAAGTCAGTCTTAATATCTGATTATAAAAAATCCCTAGATTACAAATCTTTAATGATTATTGAAAATGCAATTATAACTTATGATAAATTTAAAAAAGATAAAGATTACACTATTGAATTAACAGATAGAATAATTGAAGATTTTAAAATTGTAGATTTATCAATAATTCAAAACGCTCTTTCTTAAAGATTGTGTATTTAGAAGTAAGTGCAATATATTTAGTAGAATTGATTATTCCATAGAAATACTAATATGTTTTAATAGCACTTAGAGTGCTTTTAAATAAATACCTAGCTCAAGTAATAAAATTTATGGAGGTGATTTTTTTGAAATTAGAATTAGGATATGTAAAAATTAAGGACATATGTTTTTCTGATGTTTCAAAAGTGGAAGATGGAGTTATTTATGTTAATAAGCAAGAATTAATTGACTTGTTAATGGAAGATGAAAATATTAAGTCAGTTGACTTAGAAATAGCAAAACCAGGCGATAGTACTCGTATTATGCCAGTTAAAGATGTTATAGAACCAAGAGTTAAAGTTGAAGGACAAGGTGGAATTTTCCCAGGTATGATAAACAAGGTTACAACAGTTGGCTCGGGTAAAACTAATGTACTTAAAGGTTCTGCTGTAGTTACAACAGGAAAGATAGTAGGTTTCCAAGAAGGAATAATAGATATGAGTGGTGAGGGTTCTAAATATACACCTTTCTCTCAATTAAACAACTTGGTAGTAGTTTGTGAACCAGCAGATGGTTTAAAACAACATAATCACGAAGAAGCTGTAAGATATGCTGGATATAAAGCGGCTATATACTTAGGTGAGTTAGCTAAAGATATAACTCCAGATGAAGTTGAAGTTTATGAAACAGATTCAATAATAGAAGGATACAAAAAATACCCAGAACTACCAAGAGTAGCTTATGTGTATATGCTTCAAACTCAAGGATTATTACATGATACTTATGTTTATGGAGTAGATGCTAAGAAAACGATATCTACCTTGATAAATCCAACAGAAATAATGGATGGTGCAGTAGTAAGTGGTAACTGTGTTTCTGCATGTGACAAAAACACAACTTATCATCATTTAAATAACCCAGTTATACATGATTTATTTGAAAAGCATGGTAAAGAGTTAAACTTTGTTGGGGTAATTCTAACCAATGAAAACGTTTACCTTGCTGATAAGGAAAGATCTTCTAACTGGAGTGCAAAATTAGCAGAGTTTTTAGGACTTGATGGGGTTGTTATAACTCAAGAAGGATTTGGTAACCCAGATACAGACTTAATAATGAACTGTAAAAAGATAGAGGAAAAAGGTATAAAAACAGTTATAGTTACTGATGAATATGCAGGTAGAGATGGAAAATCTCAATCATTAGCTGATGCTGATCCTCTTGCAAATGCAGTTGTTACAGGTGGAAATGCAAATATGGTAGTTACTCTTCCTCCAATGGATAAAGTAATTGGATATGCTGAGGTAGCTGATGTTATAGCTGGTGGATTTGATGGAAGTTTACAACCAGATGGTTCAATAGTTGCAGAGCTTCAAGTAATAACTGGAGCTACTAATGAACTTGGATTTAATAAATTAAGTGCTAGATAGTTGAAAGGGGGGTTGAAGATGATAAAAGTTGTTCAATATATAAATCAATTTTTCGCACAAATAGGTGGGGAAGAAATGGCTCATGTTAAACCTGAGGTTAGAGAGGGAATAGTGGGGCCAGGTGTTGCTTTCAATGCAGCATTTAAAGGAGAAGCAGAAATAGTAGCTACAGTAATATGTGGTGACTCTTACTTTAATGAAAATTTAGAAGAAGCTAAAAAAGAAGTTTTAGATATGGTTAAAAAGTATAATCCGGATGTGTTTATAGCAGGTCCAGCATTTAATGCAGGTAGATATGGTGTTGCTTGTGGAACTATAGCTACTGCTGTTAAAGAAGAGTTAGAAATACCTTCATTAACTGGTATGTACGTAGAAAATCCAGGTGCAGATATGTTCAAAAATAAAGTTTACATGGTTTCTACTAAAAATTCAGCAGTAGGAATGAGGGATGCTGTTAAAGTTATGGCTCCTCTTGCCCTTAAACTTGCAAAAGGTGAAGAAATAGGTGCATCTGTTGAAGAAGGATATATGCCTAATGGTATAAGAAAGAACTTCTTTGAAAAAGAAAGAGGATCTAAGAGAGCAGTAGAAATGTTAATTAAAAAGTTAAATGGTAAGGAGTTTACTACTGAGTATCCAATGCCTAATTTTGATAGAGTAGAGCCAAATAAAGCAGTTAAAGATATAAGTAAAGCTAAAATAGCTCTTGTTACTTCTGGTGGTATAGTTCCAAAAGGAAATCCAGATCATATAGAATCTTCAAGTGCTTCTAAATTTGGAAAATATGATATAAGTTCATTTAAGGTATTAAGTAGTGCTGATCATGAAACTGCTCATGGTGGATATGACCCAGTTTATGCAAATGAAGAGCCAGATAGAGTTTTACCAGTAGATGTACTTAGAGAATTTGAAGAGCAAGGTGTAATAGGAAGTTTACATCAATACTTCTATACAACTGTTGGTAACGGAACTGCAGTTGCAAATGCTAAGAAGTATGCTGCTGAAATAGCTAAAGAATTAGTTGCAGATGGTGTTGACGCTGTAATTCTAACTAGTACGTGAGGTACTTGTACTCGTTGCGGTGCAACGATGGTAAAAGAAATAGAAAGAGCTGGAATACCAGTAGTACACATGTGTACAGTAGTACCTATTTCTTTAACAGTTGGAGCTAATAGAATAGTACCAACAATAGCAATCCCTCATCCTCTTGGAAATCCAGCATTACCATTAGAGGAAGAACAAAAAATAAGAAGACACTTAGTTGAAAAAGCATTAAAAGCTTTACAAACTGAAGTTGAAGACCAAACTGTATTTGAATAAAAAATTTGCTTAAATTTAAGATTTTAAAATCTAAAAATTTTAATAATATGGGAGGGGATATAGTGAGTAAGCTATATGATGTCATCGTTATCGGTGGAGGCCCAGCAGGACTTTCAGCTGCATTATATGCAGGGAGGGCAAGATTAAACACTTTAGTAATTGAAAAGAAAAAAGAAGGTGGCCAAATAGCATTAACTTCTGAGGTTGAAAATTACCCAGGATGCTTAGAAGGTGAGTCTGGCCCTACTTTAATAGATAGAATGCATAAACAAGTACTTAATTTTGGAGCTGAGGTTGTTTATGATGAGATAGAATCTGTATTTTTAGAGGGTTCTATAAAACAACTAAGAGGCAAAAAAGATGTATATAAAGCTAAAACAATAATTGTAGCTACAGGAGCTTCATCAAGACCGATAGGCTGTGTAGGCGAAAAAGAATATACAGGAAAAGGTGTTTCATATTGTGCTACATGTGATGGATCTTTCTTTGAAGACCTTGATATATATGTAGTTGGTGGTGGGGATACAGCTGTAGAAGAAGCTATGTATCTTACGAAGTTTGGTAGAAGCGTAACAATAATTCATAGAAGAGATGAACTTAGAGCTGCTAAATCTATACAAGATAAGGCTTTTAAGAACGAAAAAATAAAATTCATGTGGGACTCTAAAGTTAAAGAGTTAGGTGGAGATGGAATCTTAAGCTATATGGTTGTTGAAAATGTGAAAACAGGCGAATTAACAACTATAGAAGCTGATGAAGAAGACATGACTTTTGGATTATTTGGATTTATTGGATATCTTCCAAAGACTGAATTATTCAAAGATATATTAACTCTAGAAAATGGATATATAGTTACAGATGAAGACATGAAGACAAATATTGATGGAGTATTTGCTGCAGGGGATGTTAGAGTTAAATCTTTAAGACAGGTAGTAACTGCAGTAGCAGATGGTGCTATAGCAGCTGTTCAAGCTGAGAAATATATAGAAAATTCGCCATGCTCATAACGCCAACGAGTTGTCTTTGCTTAACATCAGACAACTCCGTTGCTTAAATAAAAAAGGAGGATATAAAATGTTAGTAGTTGATAAAAATACTTTTAAGACAGAAGTTCTTGAAGGTGAAGGATATGTATTAGTAGATTTTTTTGGTGATGGTTGTGAGCCTTGTGCAGCTTTAATGCCTACAGTTGAGGCCTTAAGTGAAAAATATGGAGAGCAATTAAAGTTCACTAAATTAAATACAACTAAAGCAAGAAGACTTGCTATAAGTGAAAAAATATTAGGTTTACCAGTTATTGCTATATATAAAGATGGAGCTAAGATTGACGAAGTTATTAAAGATGATGCAACTGAAGAAAACATCGAAGCAATGATCAAAAAATACTTATAAGGTATGGCGCCAACGGTATATCTTTGCTTCACTGTAGATATATGCGTTGCTTAAAACATCTATAAAAAATGGTTTATAGTATGATGGATGTGTGACTGTAAATTAGTTATATATCTGTTATTAAAATAAAAAAATAAGGACAGGAGGTATTTCTAATGAGTATATTAGAAAATAAGAAAGTCATCATAATCGGTGACAGAGATGGTATTCCTGGTCCAGCAATAGAAGAATGTGTAAAGACAGCTGGTGGAGAGGTAGTTTTCTCTTCAACTGAATGCTTTGTCTGAACTGCTGCTGGAGCAATGGATCTAGAAAACCAAAAAAGAGTAAAAGAATTTGCTGAAGAATTTGGTTGTGAAAATGTTGTTGTTATGCTAGGTGCTGCAGAAGGTGAAGCTGCAGGACTTGCTGCAGAAACTGTAACTGCAGGTGACCCAACATATGCAGGTCCATTGACAGGAGTCCAGTTAGGACTTCAAGTATACCATGCTTGTGAGCCACAAGTAAAAGAAGAATTTGATGCTGGTGTTTATGACGAGCAAATAGGTATGATGGAAATGGTATTAGATGTTGATGATATAGTAGGCGAAATGTCATCTATAAGAGATCAATTCTGTAAATATTAAGAAAATCTATAAATATTAAAATAAATTAGCTAATCGGTAAGGATTACTTATAACTCTTATTGATTAGCTAATTTCAAAATAGGGGGAACAATATGAATAGTGTATTAAAAGCAGCAGGATACATACTTGCTCATACTCCTGATATGGTAATTCATAACGGGACTACTCAAACTACTGAGAGAGTAGTTAATCCAGATTCTGAGTATTTAAAAGTATTAAAAGATCATATAAGAACTTATGATGAAGTGGTAAAATATCCACCAAATCAAGCATATATAGGGAATATAACTCCAGATGAATTATCGAAATATGAAATGCCTTGGCATGATAAAGAAGCTCCAGACGCTAGTAAATATGGTAAGTTTGGAGAAATAATGCCACAAGAAGAGTTTATAGGATTAATGCAAATATGTGATGTATTTGATTTAGTTAAATTAGAAAAAAACTTTGCATCTTTAAGCAAGAATTTATTAAGTGAGAATAAGTTAATCTCATCTGATTTAGTTGAAAAAATTAAAGAAGGTGAAGAATTAGATACTATAATGAAATTTATAGAAGAAGAGCATGCAGAACCTTTATATAATAATGGAGAAGTAGTAGGTTGCATAAAAAATGCTCATGATGTAGACACTAACTTATCTGCACATGTATTATTTGAAAACTTAGTATCAAAAGCTTCTTGTTCATTCTCTATAATGAATATGCTTGATAAAAATAATGTTAATAAGGATGACATAGATTATGTTATAGATTGTTGTGAAGAAGCGTGTGGTGATATGAACCAAAGAGGTGGAGGAAACTTTGCCAAAGCTGCTGCTGAAATAGCAGGACTTAACAATGCAACAGGTTCAGATGTTAGAGGATTCTGCGCAGGGCCAGCTCATGCAATGGTTCATGCTGCAGCTCTTGTTAAGAGTGGAACTTTTAAAAATGTAATAGTTTGTGCTGGTGGTTCTACTGCAAAACTTGGAATGAATGGTAAAGACCATGTAAAAAAAGGTATGCCAATTCTTGAAGATATGGTTGCTGGATTTGCAGTATTAGTAAGTGAAAATGATGGTGTAAGCCCTGAAATAAGAAATGATATGGTGGGACGTCATAATGTTGGAACTGGATCTTCTCCACAAGCTGTAATAACTTCACTAGTTAGTGAACCACTTGATAAAGCAGGACTTAAAATTACTGATATAGATAAGTATTCAGCAGAAATGCAAAACCCTGATATAACTAAGCCTGCAGGCGCTGGAGATGTTCCAAATTCTAACTACAAAATGATAGGTGCTCTAGCAGTTAAAAAGGGTGATTTAGATAGAAAAGAATTACTATCATTTATAGAAAAACATGGAATGGTGGGTTGGGCTCCAACTCAAGGACATATTCCATCAGGAGTACCTTATTTAGGGTTTGCAAGAGAAGATATAATGAATGGTAAAATTAGAAATGCCATGATAGTTGGTAAAGGAAGTTTATTCCTTGGAAGAATGACAAATCTATTTGATGGTATATCTTTTGTAATAGAAGAAAACCAAGCTAAGAAAATCCAAGATTTAGAAGAAGATGAATCAGTAGATGTTAAGATACCTAAAATAGCAATAACTACTTTAGGTAGTGAGCATGGGGAAGCTAATGTAATAGAAGGTGCTCTAAAAGCTACTAAGTCAAATATTTCGGTTACAACTATAGGCAGTGAAAGTGCTGAAGGGCTAAAGCATGTTAAAACTGACTGTGAAAAAGAAGCTCATGAGTTAATGGAAGGGCTTTTAGACAGTAAAAAAGTTGATGGAGCTGTAACTATGCATTATCCATTCCCAATAGGAGTATCAACAGTAGGTAGGGTTATAACTCCTGAAAAAGGAAGAGAAATGTTCATAGCAACTACAACAGGAACTTCTTCTGCTGATAGAGTAGAAGGAATGGTTAAAAATGCTATCTATGGAATAATAACTGCAAAGGCTTGTGGAATAAAAAATCCAACTGTAGGTATAGCTAATGTAGATGGTGCTAGACAAGTGGAAATAGCACTGAAAGCTTTAAAAGAAAAAGGATATGATATAAACTTTGCACAGTCTGATAGAGCAGATGGTGGAATAGTTATGAGAGGTAACGATTTGATGACAGCATCAGCTGATGTAATGGTTACAGACTCATTAACAGGAAATTTATTAATTAAGATGTTCTCTGCTTATAATTCAGGTGGGAAATATGAATCAGTAGGTTATGGATACGGACCAGGAATAGGGAAAGATTTCAATAAATTAATAATGATTATATCAAGAGCATCAGGTGCACCAGTTATAGAAGGAGCAATTAAGTTTGCAGCTGAACTTGTAAATAATGATGTTCATAACATATCAAAAGAAGAATTTGCAAAAGTTGAAAATGCTGGATTTAATGAAGTTTTACAAGGACTAAAAAAATCTAAGCCGGAATCAACTACAACATCTGAAGAAAAAGTAGAAGCTCCAGAAAAAGAAGTTGTTACAGAGCAAATATCTGGAATAGACGTAATGGACTTGGAAGATGCAGTAGAAGTTTTATGGAAAAATAAAATATACGCTGAAAGTGGAATGGGTTGTACAGGACCAATAGTACTTGTTAGTCCTACTAATCTAGAAAAATCTAGAGCATTATTAATAGAAGCAAAATTTATAAGTGAATAAGTAGTGCAAAAAAGGAAGAAAATTTTTATTTTCTTCCTTTTTTTATAATATGAGGAAATTAATAGTGCAAGCTTTTCTTGACATTTAAATGCCTCGTTATGTGCCATTTACATCTTTATATGCGTAGTCTCTTCAAATACATCCTTAACTAAATTTAGATGACTAGTATATTCATCGACTATTACATTATCAAAAGAATGTTTTGATAGTTGGGATTTTAAGCTTTTGTTAGCATAAAAGCAAATAGTCTTCTTCATTATAAGTCTTACCATTTTTAACAGTTATTTTTACTGGTTAAATTACAAGATATATTTCAGAATCTCTTTATTTTAATCCTAATAACTGCGGAAATAGTGAAAATATCTTTCTACAAGATTTACATGTAACTTGATATAAATTAAACTTTATCTTACCTTCCAATATTTCTAACTTTCCTAATTTATGACCTATTTTGACAAAAAAACTACGTTTGTTACAGTGTGAGTATATCCAAAGAACTATTTTATTTTTTGATTTATTCCATCTAGTATCTAAAAACTTATCTAATATCTCACTTTGAATATCATTAATTGTTTTACCAATTATTTTTGCAGTAATATTTTTTTATTGATAGCCAACTACTTTTATTACATAATTGACTTTTACGTTATTTTGAAAAAAGTCAATATTTAAAAGTCAACTAAATATTATACTATCAGGAAATTTATTGATCTCAAATCTATGAGAAATTCGTGAAACTAAGTGATAACAACGAATATTAAGATGATGAATAAAATATAGAAGTTGCATTTAATCAACTTCTAATTGCTATAATGAAAAAGAATTAGATATTAGGAGTATTCTTAATAATTAAAATAAATAACATCTTTATTGTGTTATGTAAAAATTATATATAAAAAAAATACTGTATACTTCTTTGAAAACGGTTACATTTGGGGAAGTGTTGAATTATAATCTAAATATAACAATATGAAACGATGTTTCACATTGTAGAACAAAAATTATTTAAATGTATAATACAAGGTGGTGGATGTATGAAAATAGGAATTATAGGTGCAGGGGCTATGGGAAGTTTATATGGAGGAATATTATCTAAACAAAATGATGTATATCTAATAGATATATGGAAAGAACATATAGATTGTATCAATAGAGATGGATTAAAAATAGTAGAAGATAAAGTAGAGAATATAGTATATCCTAAAGCTACAACAGATTCAAAATTAGTACCACATCTTGATTTAGTTATAGTATTTGTAAAATCCATACATACTTTAAAAGCAATTCAGTCAAATCAAGATATAATATGTGACGATACTATAGTCCTGTCATTACAAAATGGGTATGGAAACACAGAAGACATAGAAACTGTAGTAAAAAGAGAAAATATAATTGTAGGAACTACTTCTCATGGAGCTACTTTACTTGGGCCTGGAAAAATTAAACATGCAGGTGTTGGTATGACATATATAGGACCATTAGATGAGAAGTCAAAGTATAAAGCAGAAAAAATAAAAAAAAATATGGAGTATTGTGGCATAGACACAGATATAAGTGAAAATATTTTAGAACTAATATGGTCAAAATTAATTATAAATATTGCAATAAATCCATTAACTGCGATTTTGAAAATAGAAAATGGAAAGTTGCTTGAATCAAGCTATAGTCTTGATTTAATAAAAGATTTGGTTGATGAAAGTGTATCTATAGCTAAAGAAATAGGAATAAATTTAGAAAAGGATGAAACATTAGAAAAAGTTAAAAATGTGGCTAGCAATACTTACAGCAATAAATCATCAATGTTACAAGATATTTTAAATAAAAGAGAAACAGAGATAGATAAGATAAATGGAGCAGTTGTAAAAGTTGGCGAAAAACTTGGAATTAGTACTCCAATTAACAGTACAATTGTCAAGCTTGTAAAATCAATAAACGATTTAAAATAGGGGGGAGTAATATTATGAAATGTGACTATGAAAAGGTATTAGAGATGTTGGATTCAGAAGGTCTTATTAATTTTACCAGGGAGTTAATACAAATTAATAGTGTATTTGATTCAGAAGATGAAGATGCAAATGAAAGCAGGGTAGCCCAATATGTATTTGATTTTTTAAAAAAAGAAGGTTTTGAAGTTTATATTGAAGATGCAGTAAAGAATAGACCAAATGTGATTGCTTTTCTAAGAGGTGAAGACTCAGGTAAGACTATATTATTTGAAGGACATACAGATGTTGTTTCTGCAGGAGATTATGAACAATGGACGTATGATCCATTTGGTGGGGAGATAGTAGAAGTAGATGGTAAAAAAAGAATTTATGGCAGAGGATCTTGCGATACTAAACAAAATTTAGCAGCTGCTGTATATGCAGTTAAAGCTATAAAAGATGCTAAGGAAAAGTTTAGTGGAAATATATTATTATGTATACCTTGTGATGAAGAAGGGTTAATGCTTGGAATAAAAAGTTTCATAAATAATGGATGGGCAGATAAAGTAGATGCAGCAGTTATTTGTGAACCAGAAGAAAAAAACTTATGTATATTCCAAAAAGGAGCTCTTAGAATTAAAATTAATTTTTATGGGAAAATGGCACATGGATGTATGCCATTATCGGGAAATTGTCCTAATTGGGCAATAGGTAAAGTTATATGCGAAGTTAGACGATTAGAAACATTTGAAAAACTAAGACTTGGTAAACATGAGTATTTAGGATATCCAAGTATGACACCTACAATGATACAAGCGCCAATAAATGGAGTTGCTCAAATAAATGTTATACCTTCAGATGCATATATAACTTTAGATATAAGGACTGTACCGGGTCAAGATCATGAAGCTATAAAACGTCAGATACAAGGAATTATAGACGAATTCACTTCTCAATTTAGAGAAGGAGATGATAAATTTACTGCAACAATGGAGGTGTTAGATGATAGACCATGGACAGAAACTTCTAAGGAAGAACCAGTTGTTAAATCTATAGCTAAAGCGTATAAAGAGGTAATGAATGCAGAGCCAATTTATAATGGAGTACCAGGAGCAACTGATGGAACATTTATTCAATGTCAAAAAGGTATACCTGTAATTGTAACAGGAGCAGGAGATAGAGAAGTACCGCATCAAGTTGACGAGTGGTGTGAAATAGACGATATTATAGAAACATCTAAAATGTATGCACTTACAGCTTTATATTATTTGAATGAAGAATATTAATATGCTAAAAAAGGAGAGTAATCCTATGGAAGATAATAAGGGTAAAAAAAATATTTTTATAGAAGATCCTAGATATAAGCAATGTAACAAGGAAGCTTGGATGGGCCTTGGTCTTGGAATTTTCAACTTAATATGGTGGTTTAGTTGGGGATATGGTTTAGGATCAAAACCAGTTTCAGAATATACTTATATTATGGGATTTCCAACATGGTTTTTTATGAGTTGTATAGTAGGTAGCATTCTTTTTTCAATTCTTACAGTTGTAATGATAAATAAATATTTTAAAAATATGTCCCTAGAAGCATTATCAGAAGAAGAAATTGAAGAATATAGAAAGGAGTATAAATAATGAACTCTATAAACTACGGTGTATTAATACCGATTTTATTATACTTTATAGTTGTATTTGGAGTTGGATTTTACTCTATGAAGTTCGTAAACAAAGCTAGAAATAGCGATGATGGTGAATTTATGGATGAGTATATGACAGGTGGAAGAGGACTTGGAGGATTTGTTTTAGCTATGACTCTTGTAACAACATATCTTAGTGCAGGAAGTTTTATAGGTGGACCTGGAACAGCATATACTCAAGGATTAGCATGGGTGTTTTTAGCAATGGCACAAATGCCGACTGGATATTTTACTTTAGCCGTTTTAGGCAAGAAGTTTGCTATAATTTCAAGAAAAATAAATGCCGTTACAATAACAGACTTTTTAAGAGAAAGATATAAGTCTGATGCAGTAGTTATATTGACATCTTTATCTATAGTAGTATTTTTTATAGCAGCTATGGCTGCTCAATGGGTAGGCGCTGCAAGACTATTACAAGGATCGGTAGGTCTTCCATACTCAGTAGCTTTAACTGCATTTGGTGTAACTGTTGTAGTTCATACAGTTATAGGAGGATTTAGGGCAGTTACTATATCAGATACAGTTCAAGGTGTAATAATGACAATTGCAACTATAGGTATATTTATAGGAGCGGTTATAGCAGGTGGCGGAGTTGAAAATATAATAACTAATATGCAAGGTATAAATGAAGGACTTATAACACCTTTTGGTGTAACTGAAGGTCATATGACAGTAGCTTGGGTAACATCATTCTGGATCTTAGTTGGTTTTGCAGTAGTAGGAATACCATCAGTATCACAAAGAGCGATGAGTTATAAAGATACGAAAAGTCTACATGATGGTTTAAAATATGGAACAATAGTTTCTGCAATATTATTATTAGGTATGCATCTAGTAGGTGCATTTGGAAGTACTCTAGTAACTGGTATAGAATCGGGGGATTTAGTTGTACCAACATTGACTACACAATTATTTCCTTCTGTTGTAGCAGGTTTATTATTAGCAGGTCCTTTAGCATCAATAATGTCTACGGTAGATTCTCAATTATTAGTGGCATCAGGTGCAATAGTAAATGATTTATATATAAATTATATAAATCCTAAAATAAAATCTAATTCAAAAAAAATAGGCAAAATTAGTATATTAGCTACAAGTGTTTTAGGTGTAATCATATATATAGTTGCTTTTAACCCACCAGATTTAATAGTTTGGTTAAACTTATATGCAAATGCAGGTATAATAGCAACTTTCTTATGGCCAATAATATTAGGACTATATTGGAAAAGAGCAAACGCACAGGGAGCATTAGCAGCAATTATATCCGGAATAGGTACTTATGTATTATTTAGTTATGTATGGCCAAGACCTTTGGGAATGCATACAATAGTGCTTCCGTTAGTTATATCATTAGTTTCATTTATAATAGTATCAAAATCAACAAAGTCACCATCAGATGAAATTCTAGAATTGTTCTGGGGAGTATATTCTAAGTAAATTATATTCAAAAATAATATATAATTATAATTAGGGGAGGAAAAGATATGAAAAAAAAAGTAAGTGTATTAGATATGAAGAAAATGAAGCAAGAAGGTAAAAAATTTACAATGGTAACAGCATATGACTATACAAGTGCATCAATAGTCGATTCATCAACAGCGGAGCTGATATTAGTAGGAGACTCTCTAGGAATGGTAATGTTGGGGTATGATTCAACAACAGGTGTGACAATTGAAGAAATGATACATCATATAAGACCAGTTGTAAAAGGAGCTCCAAATACATTTATAGTTGGAGATATGCCATTTGGATCATATAATGTTTCAGTGGAAGAAGCTATAAAAAATTCGAATAGAATAATGAAAGAAGCAGGATGTGATTGTATTAAATTGGAAGGTGGTGTAGAATTTGCAGATACAATAGAAGCAATAGTAAAAGCAGGTATACCTGTAATGGCTCACTTAGGATTAACACCTCAAACAACAGCACAACTTGGAGGATTTAAAGTTCAAGGAAAAGATTTAAAAACAGCTCAAAAATTAATAAAGGATATAAAAGCAGTTGCTAAAGCTGGAGCATTTGCAGCAGTTGTTGAATGTGTTCCATCTCAAGTTGCTAAATTAATGTCAGAATCAGTTGATATACCGATAATAGGAATTGGAGCAGGACCAGATGTTGATGCACAAGTTTTAGTTACACAAGATATGATGGGAATGTATGATAAATTTACACCTAAATTTGTAAAAAAATATTCAAATATAAGAGATATAATGATAAAAGCGTATGATGAATTTAATGAAGAAGTAAAAGAAGGAAGTTTCCCATCACCAGAGTATAGCTTTAATATAAATGTAGAGGGGATAGAATAGATAGCTTGATGGAAGAAGAAAATAGATATTTAATAAAATCATTAATGAAATCCTTTGAAGTATTAGAATTAGTTGTTAAAAATGAAAGAATGAGTTTAAAAGAAATTAATGATATAACTAATTTAGGTAAAAGTACTATTCATAGGATTTTAGCAACATTCAAAGAAATGAATTATATAGATCAAAGTAAAGAAGACAATACTTATTATGCAACTATAAAAATATTCGAACTAGGAAATAGTGTTACAGATAAAATGCCCATAAAAAAAATTGCAAAACCTTATTTGCAAAGGCTCTATGATGAATGTAATGAAACAGTAAATTTAGCAGTAGTAACTGGTGATAATATTATATACTTGGATAAGATAATGACAAAAGAACCATTGAGAATTGATTTAGAAGTAGGAAAAAAAGTACCTATATACTGTAGCTCGTTGGGAAAGGCTATACTAGCATATAGTAATAGAAGGGATTTTACAAGTATAAATTTCGAGAAGTTTACTGAAAAAACTATTGTAGGAAGTGAAGAGTTAATTAAAGAGTTAGAGGATATAAAATTAAATGGATATGCATTTGATGATGAAGAATATATAGAATATTTATCTTGCTTAGCTGTACCTATAAAAAGTAAAGATGGATCTGCAATAGCAAGCATAAGTATTGCTACACCAACTATCAGATTAAATGATGAGAGAAAAGAACAGTTTATAAAATATTTAAAATACTATGCTAGCTGCATAGAAGGGGAGTTAGCAAGAAGTTATATATTATAAGTTAAATAAAAAGAAGTTATATTTAATATGACTTCTTTTTATTTTTT